>NZ_SFBZ01000136.1:0-10404 GCF_007095495.1 Microcystis sp. M_QC_C_20170808_M9Col
TTTTCCCGTCGGTTACTTCCTTTCTGTTTTCTAGAAAGGTTTTTCTGTGCTTTTCTTAGTCGTTTTAATCGTTTCTTTAACGGTTTCGGTGCGTCTATCTTTTCCCCTGTTGAGAGAGTAGCAAAGGTAGCAATCCCTAGATCAATTCCTACTGACTCCCCATTATTAGGAAGTATTTCAGGCTGAATCTCGACGACAAAACTAAGAAAGTATCGATCTGATGCGTCTTTGATCACGGTGACGCTAGAAGGTTTAGAAGGTAATGGGCGACTCCAAACGATTCTTAAATCACCGATTTTCGCTAAAGTAACGTGATATTGATTGATGGTAAAACCATTGTCAGTAAATCTTGCCGATTGTTTAGATTTACGTTTTTTAAACTTGGGAGGTTTGACTTTCTTTCCTTTTCTTTCTCCCTTACAAGATGCAAAAAAGTTAGAATAGGCTGTCTCTAAATCTCTCAAAGACTGCTGTAAAGGGATAGAAGAAACCTCGGTTAACCACTGTTTTTCTTCTGTTTTCTTGACTTGAGTTAGTCTTTTAGATAACTCAGTATATTTTGGCTTTTTCTCCCCTTGTCGATAGAGTTCTTGGCAGTAAGCTAAGGTATCGTTCCAGACAACACGCACACACCCGAACAACTGAGACAAAAGCCTCTTTTGTTGGTCTGTTGGGTAAATACGGTATTGATACCTCGCTTTCATTGGGTTAAGATGTGTGTGTCTGTACTCTATTCTAACTAGGTCTGTCAATAATGCCAATAATGCCAAGTCGGTTAGTAATCAGTGATCAGTAATCAGTAAAAAGACAGTAGGAAACTTCTAAGTACCTAAGCAAAATTAATTACACATATCTAACCACCTCTTGCCTCTTGTCTCTTGCCTCTTGCCTATCTTCACTAGGAAATTAATTTTGCACGACTACTTATTTAATACTGCACACTTAAAAACTCACATCTGATAACTGATAACTTACCCACTGATAACTGATAACTGATAACTGATAACTGAGAGGTGCGCCACTGGAAGTTCTTAAGTGCTACATCAAAAATCAGGAAAAGCCGTCGTAAAACGACGGGGTTTTAACCCAAATTTTCGATAAACCAGAAGAACCCAAATACTGATGGGCAGTCAGGAGTTTAAGCTTGTGGAGAGACTGTAAGACTCGTTGGGATTCGTCTCAAAAAGCAGGTTTCTGTGAAGCAAGAATCTCCCATCACACAGCTTGGCATTGTGATGGCGAGAGTGTCAAAATTGTGTTCAATTACTCGTCATCCCAGTCATGCCTTCCAGCGGTCAAGTGAAATCGATTTTTTTTCTGATCCTCTTTCTCCTCAGTATTCTAGGGGGTATTCTACTGGCTTCGCTACTTAAACAACCAGCGATCGCCCAATCGCCTTCCTCGGATACATTGCTGAATCGTTATCAAATTGGACAGCAAACCTATCTAGAAAATTGTGCCACTTGCCATATTGCCATTCCTCCCAGCATCCTACCCAGTCAAACTTGGAAAAAAATCCTAGAAAATCCTAATTCTCACTATGGTATCCGTTTAAAACCAATTGTTGGCATTACTCAGCGTCTTATCTGGGATTATCTCAGTTATTCTTCCCGCCCTCTTACCCAGACTACTTTTGTTCCCCTCCTAATTGAACAGTCCACCTATGTAAAGGTTTTGCATCCTAGGGTCAATTTACCCACTCCTCTCGGTCATACCACCTGTGTCAGCTGTCATCCTAACGCTTCCCGCTACGATTATCAGACCCTTACCCCCATCTGGGATAATGCAGCCTAATCAGTTATCAGTTATCAGTGATCAGTTATCAGTTTTCAGCTTCTGAAGGCAAGGGGCAAAAGACAGAATCTGACAATTCTCCTACCTAAAAAGAAGGTTAGAAACTAAGCACATCAAAGCTTTTAGCTTAACCAATTAGGTCTTAGATTCGGCCCTTGTTTTCAGATGTGAGTTTTTAGTTCACTGATTACTGATTACTGTTTACTGATCACTGAGAGGGGGTGCAGTTAAGGTGATTTCGCCAATTTGGCCAGCTTTACCCATTAATTGGGCAGGTTTTTCGTTAAGAGAGATTTTAACACCGCCAGCATTGCCCGATCGAATATTTAAACTCTTTTGGGCTGTCCAAGTTTGTTTAGTCCCGGGTTGGAGATTGCCTTCATGGACTTTTTTGCCATCGGCAATTACCCTTACCCAAGCGGCCTGTTCAATAGTTACCCGGGCCGAGAGGGGAACTTTTGACTGAGGAGAAGGGGAAGGAGAGGCTATCGGTGCGGGAGGGACTACCGGCGCGGGGGAAACCACGGGGGAAGGAGAGGGAGTAACGGCAGGGAGGTTAGAGAGAGGGGGACGGAGGAAAAGATAGCCAATACCACAAAATATGCCCGCCAGCAAGCCTAGCCAGAGATACATCCCGAAAAAGGTTGATTTAGCCGGTTGGGGGCTAGTTTCCAGGGCTGGTTTTTCTGGTTTCACCGGTTCCACTTTTGGGGCAGCCGGTTCAGCCTTGGGGAGAGGGGTAACTTTTGTGGGCAGTGTTTTCGGGATAGTTACCTCTTGAGCTAATTGTTCCGCACTAGGAGACAAGCGATCGGCTAAAGCTTTACCATCAATTTTTAGAGCATCACCGTAGCGTTTGATAAATCCCTTGACATAAATTAATTCTGGTAATTTCTGCCAATTCCCCGTTTCCAACGCTTCTAGCATTGGTACTCTAATCATCGTCAGGGCGGCGATATCGTCTATGCTCAGGCCGCTTTCTTCCCGTTTTTGACGTAAATAAGTCCCGATTTCCTTGATTTGTTCGGCTTGTAGGGGACTGAGTTGACTCATAATTCCAGTCATAATCTATACCAATTAGATGATAATCTCGATTTTGTTATTTTGGGATAATCTGTTCTCTAGAAGCTCCTGTCACCTTGTCATCATTACCGGCGAAAAGGTTCCAAAAACCGGCAAAAATCAGCAATACTTGCAAAAGTTAAGTTTTTTATTCTCGGTTGACTGCACTGGCTACTTAGTACATACATTTGTTCTCAATACTTGTTTTTCTCCAACTCTCAGCTGATCCCTAATTAGGGCTGGCTGAATAAATCTAAAAACCTTGTTGGGTAAGACTTTTAGGCCTTTTGTCAATCAAAAAGTACTGGATATGGGAGTGATCGGGGGGAAATTTAGGCACTTTTTCCCTGAAAATTAGGTAATTGGCCACCTCAAAACTGGTAAAACCCCACACCCCACACCCTGCCACCACCGAAAAACTTTTTGCCGCCTTACCTGTGCCGTAGTCACGGTGAGCGATACTCGTACCCCAGAGACGGATAGGAGTGGCCAAATAATTCAAGAGTTACTAACTCGATCGGGTCATGATATTGGCCTATACTTAATTATCCCCGATCAACCCTTACAAATTCAAGCAATCTTACCAGAGATTAGTAATCAAAATCAGATAAAAGTCTTAATTCTCAATGGGGGTACGGGTATTGCTCCCAGAGACAATACCTATGATGCTTTAGTACCTTTATTAAGGATTACTTTGCCCGGTTTTGGCGAATTATTTCGTTATCTCAGCTATCAGGAAATTGGCTCCCGTGCCATGGCATCAAGGGCAATAGCTGGGGTTTATCAAAACTTATTAGTCTTTTCTCTCCCCGGTTCCACTAATGCCGTTAAATTAGCCCTAGAAAAACTGATTCTTCCCGAAATTTTACATCTGGTTAAACAGCTGAATGGATAATTTATTGGGATTTGATCTGGGCGGAAATTTCTTGAAAACATACATCCCAAAAATAGCCAGCTAGATTCACAGCACTTAACAGTTTAGGAATTCCTTCACTTAGACTAGCAAAACCTTGATTTTTAATCTGGAGAAAATCGATAGCGATCGCCAAAGTTAAAAGTGCTAAAGCGATGATTAAAATTTGGTAATAAGTTTGTATTATTCGCCGCCAAAATGCTAAACCATAAATCAGAATTGCGAGGGCATAAACAGAGATAGTCAAGAATTTGGGAATATTAAAATAGAGGAGAATGATATGAATTCTGAAGATTTCATTGATGGCAAAAAGTCCCGTTATTATGCCAGAAACAAGTAAAAAATGGCGAGAATTATTGAAACTTGTCTTGCGGGACAATAAAGCATAACTAAAAAGGCAAACAATCGGGGGCAGACAACAAAGCAATTGAAAAGCATGGGTTAATAAACCAGCGAGCGGAGTTGGGGGAGTAGCGGGAGGATAAAATAAAAGACTAGAGTGTAATTTTTCCCGATCAACCCCAGCAATCAAAGCTAAAATCAAGAGGAGAACGACAAGATTTATTTTCAGAAAATGCTGTTCTCGTGAGGACATAAGTATAGTAGTTTATAATTGTGGCTATTAATCACGGTATAATTCACAGAGTGCCGCTTTCTACCGATCTACATACGGAAGCGCCAAGCATTTCCCTAATTGTGTTAAGGACAATTTTCTCGGTTTTCTATGCTCGATCAAAAAGAACTTTTGTGTTTATTACAATTGGCTAGTCCCATTTTACCCGTGGGGGCTTATAGTTATTCCGAGGGGCTAGAAACCCTCGTCGAAAAGGGGATTATCTCCAATAGTGCCAGCTTAAATGATTGGTTAGAGCGATCGCTATGTCAAGGCTCGATTCGCTTAGAAGCGGCTGTTTTGGTAAGGGTATATCGTTGTTTTTGTCAAGAGGATTTTACAAAACTTAATTATTGGGACAATTGGTTATCGGCAACGCGGGAAACAGCCGAATTAAGACAACAAAGCTGGCAAATGGGGCGATCGCTGTTAAACTTATTGCGGGAGTTAGCGCCGGCCAGAGATAATCTACCAGAACAGGCTAATTATGCCACCGCTTTTGCGATCGGGGCAAGTAATTGGCAAATTGGCGAAGAATTAGCGGTTTTAGGCTATTTACACAGTTGGGCAAGTAATTTAATCAATGCAGGATTGCGTTTAATTCCCCTAGGGCAAACCCTAGGACAATCCCTTCTGATCGGTTTACAGCCCAGTTTATTAACAGCAACAGCAGATATTATCAGTTTAGCCGATGAAAACCTGAGCAGTTGGAGTTGGGGGCTAAGTTTTGCCAGTATGAACCACGAAACCCAGTATAGTCGTCTATTTCGCAGTTAGAAATTAGCGATCAAATTTTTCACTATTTTCTGGGAGAATATGCAAGTCTCTAGGAGTCTCTCTCTTAGGTTCAAGCCTAGGGATAAGGTAAAAAACCGAATAAGGTATAGTATGATTGAAAAAAATCTTAAGTCCTAGTTCTCGCTTTCTGAGTAACTAAGGGTTTTAAGGAAAGATGCGAACACTCTACCTAGCCACAGTGTACCAATGTTTAGTCAATCAGAAAAAATTCCCGTTTCGGTGTTAATTCCCGCCAAAAACGAGGAATCTAACCTTCCCGCCTGTTTAGAGAGTGTTGCTAGGGCTGATGAAGTGTTTGTCGTCGATTCCCAAAGTAGCGATCGCTCGATCGAAATATCTACAAACTATGGGGCTAATGTAGTCCAATTTTATTTTAATGGTCGTTGGCCGAAAAAGAAAAACTGGTCCCTCGATAATCTGCCTTTTCGCAATGAATGGGTATTAATCGTCGATTGTGATGAGAGAATCACCCCCGAACTATGGGACGAAATTGCCAGCGTGATCCAAGATCCCAACTATAACGGTTATTATCTCAATCGTCGCGTCTTCTTCCTCGGACAATGGATTCGTTATGGTGGCAAGTATCCCGACTGGAATCTGCGCTTATTTAAACATAAGTCGGGCAGATACGAGAATTTAAACACGGAAGATATCCCCAACACGGGAGATAACGAGGTTCACGAACACGTTATCCTCGATGGCAAGGTGGGATATCTGAAAAATGATATGCTGCACATCGATTTCCGCGATATCTATCATTGGTTAGAAAGACATAATCGTTATTCCAACTGGGAGGCGCGAGTTTATTACAATATTCTCACGGGTAATGACGAAAGCGGCACGATCGGAGCGAACCTGTTCGGTGATGCGGTGCAGAGAAAACGTTTTTTAAAGAAAATTTGGGTAAAATTGCCCTTTAAACCGCTGCTGCGCTTTATTCTCTTTTATTTTATCCGTCTCGGTTTCTTGGATGGCAAAGCTGGTTATATCTACGGTCGTCTTTTGAGTCAGTACGAATACCAAATAGGGGTTAAATTGTACGAATTACGGCAATTTGGCGGTAAATTAAACGTTAATGCCCATGCTAATCCCCCGGTTAAACCCTCGGAACCTCAACCGGTAGAAATGATTAAATAAGTCCTATGTCCCCAGAAATCCGCACCGATGAGGAAGCGTGGCTAGATCTGCGTACCTACGATCAATCTTGGTTTGAGCGCGGTCGTTCTCATCCGATTATCCTACTTTGGTGGTTAGTACAGGGAATTCTTTTTCCCCTCAGTTTGCACCAAATGGACAGCTTTCGCTGCGCTATTTTGCGACTATTCGGGGCTAAAATCGGCCTTGGGGTGAAAATTCGCCCGACGGCAAGGGTTACTTATCCTTGGAAAGTGGCGATCGGCGATTATACTTGGATTGGCGATGATGTGGTGATTTATAGTTTAGATAACGTTACCATCGGCAGTCATTGTGTGATTTCTCAAAAATGTTATCTTTGCACTGGCAGTCACGATCCCTGCGATCGCTCTTTCAGCTTAAAAACCACTCCCATCCTCATTGGTAATGGTACATGGATCGCGGCCGATTGTTTTTTGGCTCCGGGGGTAAAAATTGGCTCTAATGTTGTTATTGGGGCAAGAAGTAGCGTATTTGCTGATATTCCCGCTCAAAAGGTCGCTTGGGGCAGTCCCTGTCGTCCTCAATACGATAGAAAGATGAATTCTTATAGTAAGTAGTCGTGCAAAATTAATTTCCTAGTCGAGACTCCGAGACAGGAGACTCCGAGACGTGAGACTCCGAGACGGGAGACTCCGAGACGGGAGACAGCTATTAGGGATCGGATTTGAGTTTTCAGTTCACTGTTTCCTCACACCAGAAGTCTGACGGAGTAGTGGCTTAGATGTGTAATAGAGGCATTTTATCTCAAATGTCGGGGTGAAGACTCAAATTTGTTCGTCCCAAAGTCGAAAGTCCTGCTCATAGGATGCCGTCATCGATTTATCTCCTTCTAAGCTCAATTAACATTATATTAATAATCCGCCAACAGTAAGCGCTTAAAAACGGATTTGGTGTCAAAATGTGTTGTTTTCTTGATTGTCTGAAGATTGAACACGAAAGGGAGGCGCAACATAATCGGAAGGTAAATAATTTTCGGGAATGGTTGTTGTATTTCCATCTCGTAGGGAGGTGTAACTGGGAGAGAGAATCTCAATCCCAGCTTCATTACACTTGTCTTGAATATTTTGATGGAGTTCTGAATAAATTATTACCATCAAATTGGGTTGGTTAGTGTAAGCGTTTAATTGATAACTGATGTAAAAATTATCTAGGCTAGTTTGCAGGACAAAAGGTGCGGGTTCTTTGAGAATATGCACAGTTTCTAGAGCAGCTTCAATTAAGGTTTTGTGGGCTTTTCGCCAAGGCAGATCGTACCCTAGGGTAATCGTTGTCTGAATAATTAGATTTCTGTTTAATTCCCGCGAGGAAATACTAAAGTTAATCACATTACTACTTAATAAAGATGAGTTAGGAATAGTAATAATTTTATTAGTGGGAGTGCAAATGCGAATGACTAGGAAGTTTTTTTCAATTAGATCGCCAATTACCTCTCCCACTTGAATGTGATCTCCGATGCGAAAGGCACGGGTATAGATAAGAATAATTCCCCCAATAACATTGGCGATCGCCGAAGTAGAACCAAGGGATAAAAGAAGACCAAGAAAAACAGAAACACCGCGGAAAGCAGGGGAATCAAAACCGGGCAAATAGGGAAAAGCCACTATTGCTGCTAAGGCAATAATTATGACTAATAGGAGATTGTAAGTAGGTTTAGCCCAATCAGTATAAAAACCAGGAATAACCAGATTTCCTCTTTCTATTGCTGTAAAAAAGGGCTTGATTAGCCGGATTAAGTAGTAGGTTATAAAAATGATTATGGCAATAATAAAGGCATTGGGAAGATATTGGCCAATGGACGATAAAACCAGTTCTAATGATTGATAAAAATAACCTAAAATACTCTCGCCAAAAACTCTTGTCCAGGGAAATAAACGAAGTACAAATGTTGCATAATTAAATAATAATAAAAAGAGAACAAGTAAGCGAATTATCCGAAGAACTCGCAGCCAAAAAAAGCTTATATTAGAGGAAGATATAATCTCAACATTCCCGATTTGAATGCCCGGTGTCAAGGATTCAATCAAACGTCTAATAAAGGGAAATAGCTTCCCTGAAATTTTGATAACTGCAAAGCTAATAATCAAGAAAGCAAAGGTGGCTATAACCGTATAAATGATGTTCTTAAGTAGTTGTTCGGGTTTTCGATCTTGGCGATATTGAGCGATAGCAACCTGAATTTTTTGTAAAGCTTGTTGAGCTAAAACCTCCGGCGTTGAACGATAGGCTTTTGCATCTCGCTCCGTCACCGTTAGAATCACTTCTTGATCTACACTTAAATAAAGTGAGTTATCATCAGGAATCTGCTCAATTGTCAGGTTCTCAATAGGAATAGAATCATTTTGAGCAATTCTTTCAATTCTCCGGGTAATAGCGTTAGCTCTCTCCTCCGCCGAAAATGAAGAAACTCCCCGCCGGATAAAAAAGAGAGTTTTTCCATCTAACATAACTGGAAAGCCGTCAATTTTATTTTCCGGTTGTGTCGGATTTTGAGCTATTCCCAAAAGAGGGGAAGTTAGAGTCAGTAGTAAAACTACAAAAAATATTATCAAGGTATGCCCAATTTTTTTCATCCATCCTCTAGCTTTAGATGGTGTAGTTAGCATTAAATATCTTTGATTAATATCGACAACTGGTACAAATTGCATAGGATTAAGTCAGATTTTTTTGTGTGTATTCGGGTAATATTTAGGCATTACTGTCCTCGATGAGATGCAGCTCTTCTAGGTTGAGACAGGAGGGAAATTTTCACATCTGAAAGCTATTCTTGCAACTACTAGCACCATCGACGTGCAGGGGAACTTGCCAGCCGGTTTCTCTGTTCAATGTTTCTAGAACCTCATTAATTTCTTGGACGGGTTCATAACTACCATCAAAGGTACTACCCATAATTGCAATTACCCCGATCGTATTCTCATCAATTAGTTTAATTGCCTCGGTCGCCTTGAGATGAAAACGATTCCCTTCCATCGGCACAAAACGCGGTTCTACCTCCCAATAACGACAGAATTTTTGCCAACAAACCTGCACATTAATGCCCATGACTAAATTAGGTTTGTCGGTGGGTTTACCCTCTTTTTGTCGGCGTTTGCGCCATTGCCATTTTAAAGCCATGCCTTCCAACATCGCCGCTTCACTAGAACCAATGGTAGAACAACCGGTTGCCGCTTCGCTTTCGGGAGCATTCCAGAGTCTAGCGATCATATTCACACAACGCAGTTCAATTTCGGCAGTTTGTGGGTATTCATCCTTGTCGATCATGTTTTTATCGAAGGTTTCCGCCATTAATTGTTTGGCTTCCGGTTCCATCCAAGTGGTGACAAAAGTAGCCAGATTCAGGCGAGAATTACCATCAAGGGCGAGTTCATCGCGGATTAAATTGTAGGCCACCGCCGGCGGCATTTCTCCCTCGGGAATCTCGTATTTAGGTACAGCGGAAGTCAGGGCGCGGGAAGCATAGGTGGGGGTAATTAGTGCCTCTTCCGGACTAAGGCGATCGAGATTAATTTTCTGATGAACCATAACTTCCTTAATAAAATATCTTTTTTGCTGAGAGTAAATTACCAATCATTCCAAAAATAATAGCAATAATCGAGACGGATAAAAAATAGGAAAGCATCCCTTGGGTTGCTACCAGTCGCCGCATCGCCGTACTATTAATACTTGTATCGGAGGTTTGATAACAAGCCGCCATACAAAAACCTTGATAGAGAAATTCCGTCCAATTGGGTCGATCGCAATTGGGAAAAACTAGGCCTTTACCATCATGATAGTAGCGCACTGCATATTCTTGGCTGTAGATCAGTTGTCTGGCTAACCAAGCACTAATAATAGTTAGTAAAAGTATAGTCAAATATAGACAGACTGAATTCCATTTCAGAAATTCCTTTCACTTTTACTTCGAGAGATTGATTCTCCTTGGGTGAACTACACACCTCTCTATCCCATAGCGGTTAAACGCATTTGGGAATGCTTTTCGTAAAATATTGTAGGAACCTATGACATCAGATTGAACCAGAATCCCCTTATCTGTACGATATAACCCTCGTTT
>NZ_SFBZ01000137.1:0-5084 GCF_007095495.1 Microcystis sp. M_QC_C_20170808_M9Col
TAAGACCAGAACAGAGTAAATCTGTTAAGGCAGGTGCGGAACCCCGCAAGGGAAAGAAGCAGAAACCTAAATCGTGAGGTTTGGGAATCGCCGTCCGTTTACGGCGGTGAGGATGTCAATAACCTGAACATTTGTATTTAATTAGGGTGAATGACTATAATTAATGATAAAGCACAGTCAGCATTGACAATGATTAGCGATCAATCCCTCCCCCCCCAAAATATTGAAGCGGAAGAATCTATCTTAGGTGGTATTTTACTAGATCCAAAAGCGTTAGGTAGAATCAGTGATTTTTTAATTCCAGAAGCTTTCTATGTGAAAACCCATCAAGATATTTATCGTGCGGCGCTTGCTTTACAAGGGAAGGGAAAACCGACGGATTTAATGACGGTTAGCAGCTGGTTACAGGATAATTATCTGCTGGAAGAAATCGGGGGAATGCCGCGATTGTTACAATTAATTGAGCGCACTGTCTCGGCTGCCAACATCGATCGCTATGCTGAATTAGTGATGGATAAATATATGCGTCGTCAGTTAATTTCCACCGGGGGAGAAATTATTGAGTTAGCCAGGGATACGACGCTAGAATTAGAAAATGTTTTCGATGAATCGGAACAAAAGATTTTTCGTCTCACCCAAAAACGACCCCAGGAGGGTTTAATTTTTCTGGGGGATACTTTAATCGAAACTTTTAACGAAATTGAGAAAATGCAGGAGACGACCACTCTACCCGGTATCGAAACTCAATTTTATGATCTCGATGCGATGACCAGTGGTTTACAACCCTCGGATTTAGTTATTATCGCGGGTAGGCCTTCCATGGGAAAAACTTCTTTTGCTCTTAATATTGCCTATAATATCGCTCAACAGAATTTACCCGTGGCTGTCTTTAGTTTGGAGATGTCCAAGGAACAATTAGCCCAACGTTTGTTATCGAATGAGGCTAAAATCGAAAGTAATCGGATTCGCTCAGGCCGTTTGGGACAAAATGATTTAGAGAAGGTTCTTGGGGGACTAGAAAAGTTATTAAATTTGCCCATATATATCGATGATAGTGCCAATTTAAGTGTAATTCAAATGCGTTCCCAAGTGCGGCGTTTACAGGCAGAAAAAAAGGGGCAAATGGGATTAGTTTTAATCGATTATCTGCAATTAATGGAAGGGGGAGGTGATAATCGCGTTCAGGAACTTTCTAAAATTACCCGCAGTCTTAAGGGTTTAGCGAGAGAAATTCATGCTCCGGTAATTGCTCTTTCTCAGTTAAGTCGCGCCGTGGAATCTCGCAATAATAAAAGACCGATGATGTCCGATTTACGCGAGTCAGGATGTTTAGCGGGTGATAGTTTAGTTGAGTTAGCCGATCCTCGTGCTAAAGTGCCAATTTGTCAGTTAGTGAATTGCTCTAATTTTACGGTTTTTGCTCTTAATGAGGAAACAATGAAATTAGAAAAAGCACTGGTAACTAAGGTCTTTTCCACAGGATTTAAGCCAGTTTTTCGATTAACAACTCGTTTAGGTCGCACGATTGGAGCTACAGCCAATCATAAATTTTTGACTGTCCACGGTTGGCAAAGATTAGATGAATTAAATATTGGTAATTATATCGCTTTACCTCGCTCTCTGAGTAATTCAGACCTAAGGTTTAATTGGGATGAAGTTATGGCAATTCAAGCGGATGGAGAGACAGAAGTGTATGATTTAACAGTAGATAAACTGCATAATTTTATTGCCAATAATATCATCGTCCATAATAGTATCGAACAGGATGCGGATTTAATTATGATGTTATACCGAGATGAATATTATAACCCCGATAGTCCCGATCGAGGTGTGGCTGAAGTAATTATTACTAAGCATCGTAATGGTCCCACCGGCACAATTAAGCTACTTTTTCAACCAGAATTTACCAAGTTTCTTAATCTTAAACAAAGTCGCTCTAATTATTAAAATGAAAGCAACTATTAATTATAAAACTCCCAATTGGCTCTTAATACTTTTGGCAATTATCCTAACTCTCAGTGTGGTTTTTCGTTTTGCGAATATCGATAAAAAAATCTATTGGCATGATGAATCCTACACCACCATTAGAACCACTGGTTATCAAGCAAAGGAAATCGCTGATACTATCTTTCAAAACCGTCTTTTATCTACCACAGAATTAGGAAAATTTCAACAACTGAAACCAGAAAGTAATGTTTTTGACACAATAAAATCTCTCGCTAAAGAAGACCCTCAACACCCACCTTTATACTTTATTATCTCTCGCTATTGGGAAAAAATATTCGGTTTTTCTTCCGTTTCTTCCCGCAGTTTAGCGATTGTTTTTAGTCTTCTCTCCCTGCCATTTATTTACTATCTATCCCTAGAATTATTTGCAGCAAAGTTAACGGCAATTTTAGCAGTAATTTTATTAGCACTCTCTCCAGTTGATATAATATTTGCTCAAATGTCCCGTCAGTATAGTCTTTTGGTTTTGTTAACGATAATCAGTCAATTACTGCTGTTAAAATGCCTCAAGAAAAGAACTATTGTTAATTGGTCTTTATACACCATCTCTAATACTCTCGGACTCTACACCCATCTCTTTTTTATTATCAACTTATTTGCTCAAGCAGCCTTTATACTTTGGTATCTTGTTATGAAACCAGAGCGAAAAAATAACTTGATATTTTTCCTGTTATCTGGGTCAACAATGATGATTTTATATATACCCTGGTTACAGGTTTTTTTGACTAACTCTCAAAGGGCCTTTAACTCCACCAGTTGGGCTGCCGTTAACTATCTCGATTGGGGATTTATCAGTAAATTATGGCTCTTAACTTTTACTTCTCCATTTAGCGATAGCGATTTTGGTTTTAATAACATCTTCACCTATATATATAGAGTAATTTTTTTAATCTTAACTATCTCTGCTTTTTATCGAGTTTCTCGCTACAATAACCCCATAGCTTTTACTTTTCTGATTACCTCAACCCTAGGGCCTTTCCTAGCTTTAGTCATTCCCGATCTAATTTTGACCACCACTAGATCAACTGTCACCCGTTATCTAATTGCGACCTTTCCCACCATCTATATAACTGTGGCTTTTTTCTTGTCACAATTGCTTAATCAAGACAAAATTTTCGGTAAAATTATCTTGACTTTTTTGTTAACTGCTAGTATAATATCGAACTTCAATAATGCTCTTTCCGAAACCAGTTGGGCAAAAGTTCCTAGTTATTGGAATGGCGAAGTTGCGAGAAAAATCAATGCTGTACCTAAGGCCATTGTTATCAGCGACGAAGGTAATGACTGGACTAACTTAGGTGATTTGCTTTCCCTGAATTATCGTCTTAATGCTGATGTACAATACTTTCTGACTACCACTAACCCCGATACCGATAAGTTAAAAGAAGTCCTAGAAATTCCCTGCGTCAACTTATTTCTTTTTCGTCCTTCCAATCGGTTATTACTGGCCCTAGATCAATTCGATATTCGTCTTGATTATTTCTATCCCTATGGTCAATTGTGGCGAGGGAAGAAATAGGCAAATATATATTTTGGGTCAATCTAGCCTGAAAGAGTTGAGCAAAGCTGGTATTATAACCAGTTAAAACCGTTAATCTTCACCTTAAAGAAATGACTTTTCTAATTCCGACCAGCACTTGGCGGCAAATTCTTAAAAAGCTCCCCATACTACTATTCTTAGTATCTTTTCTAATAGTCCTACTATTAGGCTATTTTTCTGCTGCTTTCTCTCAAAGTCGAGATCCTGATATCCGCGGTGTTTGGATCACTACCAACGATACTGCGATGCTGATGGACAGGGATAAACGACAACAGGCGATCGAGCAATTAGTTAATCTTAATTTTAATGCTATCTATCCCGTGGTCTGGAATTCCGGTTATGCTCTCTATCCCAGTGCGATCGCTCAACGGGAAGGAATACAGCCTTTTGTGCCTACGGGAGCGCAGGGACAAGATATCTTGGCAGAAATGGTGGAACAAACCCGTGGAAGGGGATTACTGGTCATTCCTTGGTTTGAATTTGGATTTATGGCTCCTCCCACCTCAGAATTAGCTTTAAAACATCAAGACTGGTTAACCCAAAAACGCGACGGGGGGACCACTTGGGTGGGGGCAGCCGGTGAGGTGGTGTGGTTGAACCCTTTCCGTCCCGAGGTGCAGAATTTTCTGCGGGAATTAGTCTTGGAAGTAGTGGGACAATACGATATTAACGGCATCCAATTCGACGATCATCTGAGTTTACCGAACGAATTCGGCTATGATCCCTATACTATCGCCCTTTATCAACAGGAAACGGAAAAAACACCTCCGGCTAACCCCCGGGATCCCGAATGGACAAAATGGCGGGCCGATAAAATCACCGCTTTTCTGGCTAATCTCAAAGAATCAATTGAGGCAATTAAACCGAATATACTGCTTTCGATCGCCCCTAATCCCTACGAATTCGCCTATAATGGTCATTTACAGGATTGGCTCGGTTGGGTGCGGCAAGGATTAGTCGATGAGTTAATCGTACAGGTTTATCGTCCCGATCTGCCCAGTTTTCTCAAGCAAATAGAGCGTCCCGAAATTCAGGAAACCCAGCAAACTATCCCCACCGGTGTGGGAGTTTTGACCGGTTTACGCAATCGACCGATTGCCCTACCCTTTATTGAAGAAAAGGTATTGGCTGCTCGTCAGCGGGGTTTAGGGGTGATTTTCTTCTTTTATGAAAGTCTCTGGCAGCAAGCTTTGGAACCTCCAGAAACCAGAAAAGCGGCAATTCAAGCGCTGTTTTCGCAACCAATCACTCCCCGTCTTCCCGTGCTGGAAAATATCCCCTTAGTTAGTACACCTGAACCTATTTACCGGCCAGGACTAACCCCCACACCTCCCCCCTTAGCACCGGACGGTATCGAAATTCCTGTTATTCCCCCTCCGGGTAGTTAATAGCAATTTTTGCCCATCAAAATTATCTAAATAGGGTTAGCTGAATAAATCTAAAAACCTTGTTGGGTAAGACTTTTAGACTTTTTGTCAATCAAAAAGTACCAGATATGGGAGTGGTCGGGGGGAAAATCCCTGGACTTTTTCCCTGA
>NZ_SFBZ01000138.1:0-19042 GCF_007095495.1 Microcystis sp. M_QC_C_20170808_M9Col
AAAGAAGGAATTTATCAAGAAATGAGAGAGTTAGGTTTAAGTCCAGGAACTCAACTATTTTTGAAGGATGTCAATATTACAAAAGAGCAGGGATTTGGACAGTTTAACTTAGCTGGTAAATGGAAAAAAACTTACCGAGGTTTTCGCACAAAAGAACCTTGGTATATTCTGACAAATTTTGTGGATTTAGAGACGGCAATAATTGCCTATCAAAAAAGATTTGATATTGAAGAGATGTTTCGAGATTTTAAGTCTGGAGGCTATAGCTTAGAAGGTTCTCAATTAGCACCGCAATACTTATCAAAGCTGATAATTGTTATAGCTATCGCCTATACAAGTGCCACACTGCAAGGTAAAAAAATTAAGGATATGGGAATCCAAAAATATGTTACAAGACCTGAAAAAAGATATAAAGGTCAACGCAGACACAGTAGTTTTTATGTGGGTCAACATCTCTATCATTGGCTCCAGCTACATCAAATGTTCCAAAAAAATATAGAAGAGTTAATGCAAATTAGCCGCTATCGGTTGAAGGATTACATCAAAGGACAAAGAGCGATATCGCTTGCCCTATCTACCTTCTAGCTCGCTTGTCCCCCTCTCAGGTGCCTCGCTACTTAACAATTAATTGAGATTACTTACTTACAAGCCCAAAATATGATATAGATAGTTCTATAAAATTGAGCTGCAGCCTTTGACTGATTACTGAAAGGTCTCCTATCTCAACTAGAAAATTAATTTTTCACGACTACTTATAGTTAATCATGTATTTCTGGCAATTTCGTGTTTATCAGCGTCCTTTGCTGCGTCCCCTACAAACCCATCACGGACTCTGGCAAATTAGGGAAGGAATTATTATTCGCTTAGAAGCGGAAGATGGACGTATAGGATGGGGAGAAATTGCTCCTTTACCTGAATTTGGTTCAGAAACATTATCGGCAGCAATATTATTCTGTCAAAGTCTCGAAAATCCCCTATCAATAAATTCAATTTTTTCTATTCCTGAACAATTTCCCGCTTGTCAATTTGCCTTTGAATCAGCTTTAGAAGATTTAAGTATCGAGGATAAATCAAGAGAATTAGAACCTAGAAATTATAGTTATTTATTGCCCACTGGTGCGGCAGTATTTCCCTGTCTGGATGATATTTTAGCCGCTAATCAAACTAATACTTACAAATGGAAAATTGCAGTTAATTCTCTCAAGCAGGAGTTAAACTTATTTGAAAAATTAATTGCCCGATTACCCAGAAACACTAAATTGCGTTTAGATGCCAATGGGGGATTAAGTATTGCTGAGAGTAAAATCTGGTTAAAAATTGCCGATGAATGTCAAATAATTGAATTTATCGAACAACCTTTACCCCCGTCTCAATGGTTAGAAATGTTGCAATTAAGTCAAGATTTTACCACGGGGATTGCTTTAGATGAATCGGTGGCCAATCTTCGACAAATAGAGGAATGTTATCAACGGGGATGGCGAGGAATTTTTGTGATTAAACCTGCTATTACCGGTTCAATCCACGGGTTAAGACATCTCTGGAAAAAATATCCCTTAGATTTAGTGTTTTCCTCGGTTTTAGAAACTAATATCGGCAGAAAATCCGCTCTACGTCTAGCACAAGAATACCCCAAAAAGGAGCGAGCTTTAGGTTTTGGTGTGCAACAATGGTTTAATAATAGTGACCCCGATTGGTTGGAAAAACTGTGGACGACATCAGCGAACAATTAGCATATCTCAGTCAAAAAGATTGGTTATATGGATACAATAGCCAAAAATTTTATCAATTATATCAGTCCTATTCTCAGCAATTTATCGCCGCAGATAATCCTCGATTAACTATACTGCTTGCTGAAGGCAATCCCCTTAAATTCTTAGCGATATTCTTGGCTGCCGTCAGGTCAAAAAGTTGCCTATTTTTAGCTAATCCCGACTGGAAAACTAACGAATGGGAACAGGTTTTCTCTCTGATGCAACCCGATTATATTTTTGGCGAAAATATCAAGGTTTTTAACTATAATTCTCCTCCTATTAATCCTTTGACTAATTCTCTGATGATACCCACAGGGGGAACCTCGGGAAAAATTCGCTTTGCTATCCATAACTGGTTAACTTTAACTGCTTCTGTCAAAGGTTTTTCTGAATATTTTCAAGTCAAGCAGGTTAACTCTTTTTGCCTACTGCCCTTATATCATGTTAGTGGTTTAATGCAGTTTCTCAGAAGTTTTTTAACGGGGGGAGATTTTGCTGTTATTCCTTACCATAAAATCAAACAAAAGCGTGTCAATAATCTCAATCTTCAAGATTATTTTATCTCCTTAGTTCCCAGTCAATTACAATTTTTTCTAGAAAATGATCCTCGATGGTTAGCCAATTTTAAAACAGTTTTCCTAGGAGGTTCCCCTGCATGGCCATCTTTACTAGAAAAAGCTAGAGAATATAATATTTCTCTGTCTCCTACCTATGGAATGACGGAAACTGCCTCACAAATTGTCACTCTTAAACCGGAAGATTTTCGACAAGGAAATAATAGTAGTGGACAGCTATTACCCCATGCTCAGATAAAAATTAATCCCGATAACCAGAAAATTATTATTGAAGCGAAATCTTTATTTTTAGGCTATTATCCCCATCTTAATCAAGCAAGCTACTTCGAGACCGATGATTTAGGTTACTTCGATGAAAGTGGTTATTTATATATCATTGGTCGCGATAGTCAAAAAATAATTACCGGAGGAGAAAATGTTTATCCTTTTGAGGTAGAAACTGCCATTAGACAAACTAATTTAGTTAAAGATGTGGTAGTTTTAGGGGTGCCAGATGTCAAATGGGGACAGGTAATTGTGGCTTTTTATGTCCCCGTTAACTCTCAGATAAACCAGACAAGTATTCAATCCCAGATTAAAGATAAATTAGTCAATTATAAGCTGCCGAAACATTGGATAAAATTACCAGAGATACCAAAAAGTCCCCAAGGTAAGATTAATCGAACCACTTTAATTAAATTAGCTGAAACTTTTTTGACACCGAGTCAAACCCCGGACCCTAATTATAGCAGTTATCTTAATGGTGAGTTATGAGGTTTTCCTTTTGGGGAGACTCTGAGACGATATAATCGGGTAAAATGGCTATGGGTGCTAATCCCAGCAGATTTAAATTAGGTTTATTTTCCAAATTTAGAGTGACTGTTCCAACATCTGACCGTGTTCTTTAAGCCATTGCTTGGCCTGTTCCATAGTAGCAATTTGCGACTTAATAATGTGCCAAAATCGTGGAGTGTGGTTCGATTCAATCAGATGCGCTAACTCATGAACTACCACATAATCAATTACGAACATCGGGGCTTTGATCAATCGCCAGTTAAAGTTAACATTGTCTTGGGGTGTACAAGAACCCCAGCGATATTTGCTGTCGGTAATTTTAGCCTGATTAAACCTGACACCAAGCTTTTTAGCATAAAGGTTGACACGAGGAAGTATCTTCTCTTTTGCCTTCTGAATGTACCAATCTTGAAAAATCTCGCCACCATTCTCTGTTAGTGCCTTTGGTACTCGAAAGCGATTGTTAATAAACTTTATCTCTGTCTGATCATCAACCAATTCTAAACGATAGTAGCGCCCTAAATAAAGAAGCGACTCGCCATTAACCAGTTCCTTACCCGGAGGATGAAGTGGGACTCGATACTTTTGCTCGTGGTGAATTTTTTCATAGAGCCACTGCTTGCGTGACTCTACTATTTGCTGGATCTTATCGGGATGAGTACCAGTAGGCGCTCTGACGACGATCGAGCGATCACGTTCCACGGTAATGGTCAGGGTCTTACGACTGGAAGAATAAATGATTTTATAGTCAAGTTTCATATTAAAAGTCGCTCAATTTTACTCGATTCAGCCTAAAAAATTCGGTCGTTATTTTTCTCTGCTATTTCCATCACCCGCGAGATAATCTGTTCTCGATTGTCCATAAGATTGGGAATTTGGAAAAAGTCGGGAGAGAGTAACACTTTTTGAATCTCTGCCCTAAGTTTCTTGCGAGCGGGAATACTCTCCCAAAAGCTAGTTAATTGTAACTCCTGCTCAACAACGGTAAATACCTGTTGAGTGAGAGCGACCATCTGAGAAACCATATCGTCAGTTAATGCCGCTTCTCCAAAACACTCCCGTTTGAACATCCGAAAGAAGGGCAGCTGCTTTTTCCTGTCCAGTCCGTAGGTAGGCTCATTTTTTGCTTCTCTCGCCTTCTGGCGTAGTTTTTCCAGTTCTTGGTAAATCTTGTCCCAATTGTCTTTAAACTCCTCGAAGATGGCTCTCAGTGCTTCAGAAAAGGAGGCTTGCAGTTCGGGATCATCTGCCAGATCGATCTCGATATAGTGGCGGAGAGCGTGTTCGATTGCGGCGGCCTTTGTTTTGACTCGCTGGTGTTTCTGGACATGACTCTCAAAGTCCTTATCCAAGATCGAGATCGGTTTAACTTTCTCGTCGATTCCCCTTGATTGCAGGTACTGGTCGGTCAGGGCCCGCAGCTTGGGCGGGATTCCCCTCATACTTAGGCGCTCGTCGCGGAAGTGCTTCCCCGCTAGTATATTCACTGCGGTGAGAGATTGGTAGTCTCTCATATAGTTCAAGGCCTCCTTGGCGGGATAGACCAAGTTAAGGCTGCGGGTCAGCTTCTTGAAGGCCAGCATGAACTCGAATCGCACATCCTCGTCATAGAAGAGGTCGAAAAAGGCATCTTGATCGTTCAGGTCGGTGAGTCCATGTTGCTTCAACAGTGCAAGGATTTTGCGGTGGTCATCCTCAAGCTGACGGATCTCGTCCTCGGGAAAACTTAAGGTTTCCTCGACTTCTTGCTGCTCTCGCTCGTCGTAGTTATCAATAGCTCGCTTCAGGTGGTGGCCGATGCCTACATAGTCCACGACAAAGCCTTTATCCTTGTCCGCACCGCCGACTCGGTTGACACGGGCGACCGCCTGTAACAGGTTGTGGGCCTGGATGACCCTATCGAGATACATCACCTGCTCTACTGGGGCATCAAAGCCAGTCAGTAGCATATTATTGACGATGACAATGCCCACATCTCCAGTAATCCCCTCATCCCTTGCGTCAAAGGGCAGTTTAAAGCTTTTAATAGTAGTATCGTGGCGGGTGGAGTTGCTGTATTGCTTGAGGTGGGGTAGGTCGTTATGACTGCCGGAGATGACCACATCGGTCTTAAGTCGTTTCAGGCGATCGAGGTTAAGCCGGTGGGGATTCCCCTGCTCCAATTTGGCAATCTCCTCGGCCAGGGCAGCATCTAAATGCTCTTTGTACCGCACCGCCGCCTCCCGGGAAGTCGCCACCACCTGGGCCTTGTAGCCGTTGGGAAAGATGCACTGGAGATAGTGCTGCACCATATCCTTGGCTTTGGCGGCGATGGTGGGATGAGCTTCTAGGTAGGCATCCCGCGAACCATAGCCCAAAATCTGCAGCCGCTCTTGCAGGTTGTACTCACTGAAGACATCGGCAAAAGCCGCATCCATAGCTGTCTGATCAGACACCTCGGCGTTATGGGTGCGCCCGGTGTAAACAATTTCTAGGGTCACGCCGTCCTCGATGGACTGGCCCATGGTGTACTTGTCGATGTAGTCCCCGAAAACTTTCTCAGTTTTGTCGATGGGGGTGCCGGTGTAGCCAATACGGGAAGCGTAGGGGAGAGCTTTGTCGAGGTTTGTCCCCAGCAGGCTGTACTGGGAGCGGTGGGCCTCATCGGTCATCACCAGGATGTTGCTGCTCCGGTTTAGCTCCGGGAAGGTCTCCCGCAGTTCCCGCTCTTGGAATTTGTGGATCATGGCCATGACCAGATCCGAGGAGTCGCTGCGAAGTAGTTCCTTCAGTTTGGCGATGCTATTGGCGGGCTTAACGGTAAAGCCAACACTTTGGCCGGTCTCGGCGAGTTGCTGCTCTAGTTGGGTGCGATCGGTGATAAATACCACTTTCCACTGGGAAAGGTTGTTATGGCGGTACATGGCCCGCACCATAAACATCATGGTCAGGGACTTACCTGACCCCTGGGTATGCCAGATAATGCCGCTGCGCTCCCGGGGGGTTTTGCCCTCTAGGAGACGCTCCACGGCTTTCTTGACGGCACGAAACTGCTGATAACGCCCGACGATTTTGATGGTTTCTCCCTTGTTGTTGACGGAGAAAAGGGTGAAGTTGCGAATAATCTCTAGGAGGTTATCGGGGGCAAACATTCCCGCCACCAGTCGCTGCTGGTCATTGGGGGAGCTAATGCCGTGTTCTAGTTCTTCTAGGGTGCGGGGATAGGGGTCAGCCCAACGGAAGAAGTATTTTTCGGTGTGGGTGGTAATGGTGCCAAATTTTGCCTGATTGCGGCAGGTAGCTACGACAAACTGGTTATAGAAAAAGAGGGGGACATTTCCCTCGCCCTTAGCGCCGCGCTGTTCGCTGTAGCGGAGGAGTTGCTCGATCGCCTCGGCAATGGGTTCTTTGACTTTGGGAGATTTGCATTCAATGACCACCACTGGCAGCCCATTGAGAAAGAGGACAATATCGGGGATGATGTGGTTTTCTGTGCCTAGAATCCGCACCTTAAACTGGCAAACGGCGATGAAGCGGTTGTTAGTTGGGTGGTCAAAGTCGATAAACCTGACGGTGGGGCTTTTTTCGCCTGTTTTACGGTTCTCTGAGACGCTGGTATTCTCCTGAAGCAGTTTAAAGACGTGGCGGTTATTTTCCAGTAAGTTGGTGCTGGGGAAGTTGGCGGTGAGTTGTTTGATGGCTTCTTCTATTTGGTCGGTTTCTAGCCAGGGGTTGATGATTGTAAGCTGTTCTCGCAGCACTGGCAGCATCACCACCTCGGTAAAGCTTTCTCTAAAAGTATCCTGTGGTTTTTGTTTTGTCTCTAAATCCAATATTTCCCAATCTAAACCGTACAGTTGATCAAGTAAGGGCTTTTCGACCCCGTTGCGCTCATCGAGTTTGATAGGTTGAGGTGTTTTGTTCATGACCAGATAACCTTTATTTAACTGTATTTATGAGGTTTTTCATCTTTGGAAACCAACGCTGCTTTGTGTACTAATACTAAATCCGTTGAGTAACGCACAGAAAACGGGTTTCTCGGAGAAATCCGTTTTCTACTCATCAAATGTCACGCTCTGACAGCAATCTCTGCATTTGAATCTGATTTATTCCCAATATTTCCCTTGCTGTCCCTAGACTGATTTTATTTTGCTCAAATAGGGAAATAGTTGTTTCTCGCAAAGTGTCAGTATTGCTATCTTCTAAGATGATGACGCGGATCTGTTTACCTTCCCATTCAGAAGAATATTCGGCGGGAATGGTGACTATGCCGTTTTTTAGGATGGTTTTAAATTCGATCGCTTGCATGGGATACCTCTGAGATATTAAATTAGTTTAATGGAAATTTTTTGCTCCAAAACCTCTATATCAATTTTAGAAAGTTCATTCTTATGTACGGAGTGGAGGCGATAATGAGTCCAAATTTGTAGGGTTAATCGGATAATCCATCCGTTTACATCCATTTAAGCAATTCTTTTGCTTGTCCTTCAGAGAGGCGACAGAGATCCATGGCTCATAAAGGCTCATAATGGCTCATAAAGGCTCATAACTTGGCTCATAAAGGCTCATAACTTGGCTCATAAAGGCTCATAACTTGGCTCATAAAGGCTCATAACTTGGCTCATAAAGGCTCATAACTTGGCTCATAAAGGCTCATAACTTCGGCAACTACCAGGTGGAAAGGTCATAGGGTCTGGCTATGGGTTTGTAACCAATCTGCGAGGTTTTGCATTTCGATGTCTTGGCTTTGCTGACTGGCGGCGAGTTGCCAAAAGTAACGGGCGGCTTCAATTTCTGAGGCGATTAATTCAATGCCATTTAGGGCGAGAAAGGTATAGACGGCAATGAGGGCAATGCGTTTGTTGCCATCGATAAAACAATGATTTTTGATTAGTCCATAGCCATAGGCGGCGGCGAGTTGGTACAGGGTTGCGGTTTGCTCGCTGTAATGGTAGAGGTTTTGTGGTTTGTGGAGGGTTGAGTCTAGTGCGCTTTTGTTGAGGATGCCAAGCACTCCGCCAGATTCGGCAAGGATTTCGCCATGAATTGCGATGATTTCCTTTTCGTTGAGCCAGTATGGTTCTGTCATTTGGCTAGGTCAATCAGGGCGTTACGATATTTTTTGATGCCGCGCCTTGCGATTTCCATTTTTTTGGCAAAGTCGGGATCGAAGGCGGTGATTTCGTAACCGTTGGGGGTTTTAGTTAAATAAATATTGTCGCCGTCGTCAATATTCAGGTTAGCGGCGATTTCTTTGGGAATAATGACGCTGAGGGAGTTACCGCGTTTTTTGACGTTGAGTTGCATAATGGCTGTGTTTCAAGGTTTGATTTTTTTTCATGCTAACACTTGTTACCACAAATGTTGCAACGTTTAGTTCTGTTGATTTTTAGATGTTAGTTTGCTGCTGTTTTTTGGTTGAGGAGGTCGGTAACTCGAACTTTGCCAGTTAGAAGGTCTTGCATCAGTCCGGTTTTTAACCTTTGAAGTTTTTTAAGTTTATGCTTCTCATTTTTATTTATTTCGTCATGTGAATTTAGAACCGCATATATTCTTTCTTGTTCATTATATGAAGGAAATGCAAAAATAACCTTACGAAAAACTGACTGTTTTATACCTACCACAGTTGATCCACTGGTTAGTAATTCAATTCTTTCTTTTGATCTTTTCCAGTGTAGTATCCAAAACAAAAAATCTTGTGATAATTCATTAATTTTCGGACATAGAGTTAATAACCTTTGGGCTAGTGCAATCCGATAATTGGGAATACTAGCAACATTTCCCATTGGAGCTTCAGTTGTAAATAATACATCTCCAACCTCTGGGATTCCTCTACTCATCCAAGAATTATAAGCAGAATCTGCGATAAACTCTTGTGGCTCCTTCTCAATAAATCCATCACGGACATTTTTTGCCGTTAAGAGTGGTATCCCTTCAGTAACTTTTTTAGGAGTTTGACCTCTATAATCAATAATTCTCTCCAGCTTTTGTTCAATCTTTTTCACCTCCCACTCAACCGGAATCCTCCCAAGCGGTGAATCCTTAAATTCATGGGTTTCTTCACTGCGAATATTGCCGTTTTCATCAATTCCTTTGGTGAGCAAGTCCTGCATTAGTCCGGTTTTGATGCGCTGCTGCTTGGCAATTAGGGCTTCGGTTTGCTCAATCGCGCGGTCTATTGTTGAGAGGATGGTGGCGATTTGGGTTTGTTCTTTAATTGGGGGCAAAGGAATGTGCATTTTTTGTAAATGCGTCGGTCCAACGTTAACTTGAGCACTTCCTTGTGTTTGAAGCTGATGCTGTATTTTGAAGTGAAAAGACTCCAGAAAAAATTTTATGTAATTATTTGCTAACCTTTTTTCGTCTTGAGTCCTAAATCGGATAGTTGAAGTATTAAGTAGCAAAGGTAAATCTTCATCAAAAATAAGGGCGATTTTTCCTATTGTTCCTGAACTTGAAAAAACCCAATCATTTACATCTAATTGAAAGTGTTTATACTCACCATTTCCCAATTTTTGAGATATAAATTGACATGAACTTCTATCAATTCGACCATTAACAAAACAACGAATATTAATGAATGGAATTCCTTCTTTTGTGAATTTATCACTTGTGATACCTGGACCTTCTTGAAAAAAGAGAACTTCAGGAAGTCTCAATAATTCCCAATCTGCTGGAAACTGCCCAGTAAGCTCATTCATAACAAATACCTCAACTTAATCAAAAAAACATTTAAAAACTCAAGAGTTCCTTATCTCACTTTGATATTCTAAAGGATCGATAGTTAGTTGAATGCTACCCGCATAAGCTGCGAGTGCCTTAAAAGACTCTGTACTATCTTCCTGTTCACTTTCCTGCAATAATGCCTCAATTTTTTGCCAATCTTGGTCATCAATAATTACCGCCACTGGCTTCAGATTTTTATCTGTGACAAATTGCTTTTTAATAGACTGCATAACCTGCTCCTAACTTACTTAAATTATTCCCTATACCCTAGTTTAACCAAAAACTCATTTAATTCTCCTAAAGTCTGCTCTCGCTGGGCCTCCATTTCCTGACTTGATACCGCATACTTATCCCAAAGATTCTCAACCTTAGCGACAAGTCCCCGCTTTTCCCCATTCAAGTAACGATTAAGCTGCTCCGATACCCAATCATAGAGCTTTTTTAGAATCAATTTTTTCGCCTCTTCATCCCTTAACTGTCCTCCTATTTCAGTCAGTAATCCCTCAGGATAAGATAATTTAATCTCCAAGGCTTTCTTATCCTTATTAAGCGCGTTAATCTTGGCCTTTTCTTCCTTTTTACTGGCATTTAACCCCATAAGCTGATTTTGTACCTGCTCAAGTAATTCAATAGTTTCAGCCTTAAATTCCTCATCACCAACCCGTTTTAAGCGCAGCTTTAACTCAAGCTGACTCTGCTGTTCTTTAAGTGTATTCTTAAGTAACTTGATCCGGTTCTCAATGTCAGTAATAACATTGTATTCTTGTTGGTAAGATTGGCGCTCTCTGGCTGCTGAATCGCCCTGGGATTGCTTCAGGTCATCTATCAACTCTTTAAGCCCTTTCTTAATCGATGCGGCGCTAACAGTTTCTTCCTCTTCCGGTTCATAATTCGCCACCTCTTGCGCTGATTCCACCGCTTCGCTTAACTCCCCTTGGACTGCACTAATCTTACTTTCTAGTTCCTCAATTGCCGCCTCTTCCGCCTGAAAAAATGCCGCTAATAAATACTGATCAGGGATAAGAGTATGATGCCAGCCAGTGTTAATAATAGTCTTTAGATCATAGCGAATCTGCTGCCACCAGTTAACAAACACACCCGCCGATTTAAACTCATCTAAAACCCCCAAAGGAATCAGCTGCTGTTTAAGGCTGCTCAGTAATTGCTGCCGCACTTGGGGCATAATATTATTTCCCTCCAACTTGGCAAAATCATCCCGCGCTTCTCGCCACCAATTTTTAAGCGTAGTATAGTGGTCGCTTATCCTTGCTTGTAAATCGGGATTAGCTTCCAGATTCTCTTTAATAGCGGCTTTCGTGGCAATTTCTGGGCAAAAACTAGCATAGCCGGGGCGTAGGGGTCTAAATAGGGTATTTGTATTGATGCCAAACTTAGCAAAAGTATCCTGTTGTGCGGCAATTTCAGCCTGCGGAATACCCCCGATCAAGTGAGCTTTTACATCCTCCGGTTCCGGGTCTGGCGTATTATCCACATAGCGGCGAATATTAAGATTAAAGTCGTGTTTTTCGACAATTTCCGACTTATCTACCAAGCGGCTATATTTGGGATATTCTCGCTTGTGGGTAAAGACATAATCGATCTTTTCAATGTCTTCGGGGCGCAATTTATTCTGGTTTTTTCCCTCAGCATATTCTCGATCGGCATTAATAAAAAGGATTTTATCGCGTAATTCATCGGGTTTATTTTTATTCACCACCAACACACAGGCCGGGATACCCGTGCCATAAAATAACCCCGGGGGCAAACTAATAATCGCCTCAATCAGATCATCCTCAATTAAGATCTCTCGAATCAGCTTCTCTTTCCCCCCCCGAAATAGCACCCCATGGGGCATGATAGTGGCCATGTGGCCGTCGGGTTTAAGACTGGCAATCATGTGCTGGACAAACATCAGATCCGCCTTTTTCCCCTTTTCCGGGCAGAATTCGCGAAAGCGGTTAGTAAACTTGAGATTAGCCCGGCTGTAATCCTGAGAAAAGGGCGGATTAGCGAGAACTCGGTCAAACTTGCGAATCTGTCCGTTTTCTAAAATGAGCGGATCTTCGAGAGTGTCCCCGTTTTCAATGGTGAAGCGGGTGATGTTGTGGAGGATCATATTCATATTACAAATTGACCAGACTGTACCGTTAGAATCCTGTCCGTAGAGTGCTAGATTCTGGGGGTTTTGCCCCTGTTCCTCCACATATTGATAGGACTGGATAAGGAAACCGCCCGACCCCACGGTAGGGTCATAGATAGTATGGCCCGCTTGGGGTTTGACCAACTGTACCAACAGCCGCACCACCTCGGCCGGCGTGTAAAATTCTCCCCCTTTCTTCCCGGCACTATCGGCAAAGTATTTGATTAGGTACTCGTAGGCTGCACCCAATAGGTCGGGAAACTCAAAATTATCGTTGACTAGCACAAATTGGGGCTGATTGAAATGATCTAGTAAATCCTTCCATTTTTGGTCAGGTATCTTGGTTTTGCCCTTGGTAGCATTAAAATCGATGTTATTCTTCAGCACTCCCGCCAAGGCATCGTTAGCATCCTCTACCGCCGCTAATGCCTTATTGAGCATATTGCCGATGTCCTGCTTAAGGTGTTTGAGCGGCGGGACTTCCTGGCCGTTTTCGTCGCGCCAGGATTGATGCCAGCGAGCGCGAGGAGGTACGAAAAATGTTTCTCCATAGGAGGTTTCGCCTTCTAGGAGTTCGGCCAGCAGCAACGGGTCTGGGATGTGTGCATATTGTTTCTTGAGTTGCGCTTGCTTGCGCTCAAACTCGTCTGACAAGCGTTTGAGGAACAACATCCCAAAGATAAATTCTTTGAACTCGGAAGCGTCCATTTTACCGCGAAGAATGTCCGCCGCCTTAAATAGAAAGTCTTCGAGTTGACTGAGAGTGATCTTTTCTTGTTTCATCGTTAGTTACCTTAAATGTTCACCAGTTTATATTGCTAAAGATTGACCGCTCAGGCAATAATGGGAAGGTTTATCATGCCCATTAAAGAATGCTCAACGCTTTTATTTGGCTACCGATTATAGGGGCGATACTGATTGCCTACACGCCTCTAGAGGCGAAAAAAGTGCGAGGATTAGCTCTAACTCTTGCTGTCGTTCTCTTACTGCTTAATATCCTCCTTGGCTGGCAATTTGACCCTAGTAACCCGCAAATGCAGTTCACGGTTAACCTGCCTTGGATTAATTTCCTCGGTTTCAATTATGCCCTCGGTGTCGATGGATTGTCATTCTCATTACTTTTTCTTAACAGCATCTTGACAATAATTGCTCTTTATGCTAGTGGTACAGAGGTTAACCGACCGAAATTTTACTATTCTCTGCTCCTGTTACTCAATGCCGGAGTAGCGGGGGCCTTTCTAGCGCAGGATTTACTGCTATTTTTCCTATTTTACGAATTAGAAATCGTCCCGCTTTACTTTCTCATTGCCATTTGGGGGGGTCAAAGACGCGGTTACGCGGGCATGAAATTTTTATTATACACGGCAATTTCTGGCTTTTTAGTGCTAATCTCTTTCCTTGGCTTAGTTTGGCTAACTGGTGCTGATAATTTCGCCTATAATCCCCTTTTATCGAATAATTTAGACGTTAAAACCCAATTACTGCTCCTCATCCCCCTTCTGATTGGATTAGCCATCAAAATTCCGATTTTTCCCTTTCATACTTGGCTACCGGATGCCCACGTCGAAGCATCTACCCCCGTTTCTGTGCTTTTAGCGGGAATATTACTCAAATTAGGAACCTATGGACTGCTGCGCTTTGGAGTCGGTTTATTTCTTGACGCTTGGGTAACTCTCGCCCCTTGGTTAGCAACGATAGCAGCTATCAGCGCCCTCTACGGGGCCAGTTGCGCTATTGCCCAAAAGGATATGAAAAAAGTAGTCGCCTATTCTTCCATTTCCCACATGGCCTATATTTTACTAGCGGCGGCGGCCACCACCAGATTAAGCATCACTGCGGCGATTTTGCAGATGATTAGTCACGGTTTAATTTCCGCTTTGTTATTTTTGTTGGTGGGAGTAGTGTATAAAAAAACCGGCAGCCGGGATGTGGATTATCTACGGGGTTTATTAAATCCAGAAAGAGGTTTACCAATCACGGGAATGTTAATGATTTTAGCGGCCATGGCCAGCGCCGGCATCCCCGGAATGGTGGGATTTATCGCCGAATTTTTGGTCTTTCGTGGCAGTTTCCCGATTTTTCCGATACAAACGCTCCTCTGTTTGGTCGCTAGTGGTTTAACCGCAGTATATTTTCTCCTGATGATTAATCGGGTTTTCTTTGGTCGTTTAACCCCTGAATTATCGCGCATTCCTCGCAGTACCTGGCCCGAAAGATTTCCCGAAATTGCTTTGGCTTTATTTATTATTGTTTTGGGATTACAACCGAGTTGGATGATTCACTGGACTGAAAACCAAGCATCAGTGTTATTAACCGGCACGGCAATTAGTCAAAGGCAATCGTAGAAACCTTTTTCGGAATTTTTCAAACCTAGACCGAAACTAACTTGTGGATAGGAGCCGAAACGTCAAAAATTTTTGGCTTTGCGGAGGGAATTAACCGTTAAAACCACCTGTTCCCCCACCAGTTCAATTTCTTCTAAAGTATTAAAACGACTCAACCCGAAGCGCAGGGAGGCATAAGCGAGAGATTCGGGGCGACCCAAGGCAGTTAAAACGTGGGAGGGGGCGGTATGGCTAGAAGAACAGGCAGAACCGGAGGAAAGCGCCACTATTGGCTGTAATCCTAACAATAACGCCGCACCGTCCACCCCTTCAATACTAATATTCAAATTTCCGGCTAATCTTTGGCTAGGATGACCATTGAGATAAATTCTGTCTAATTGACTGATAATCTCCCATAAACGGGCTTTTAACTGATTTAAGTGGCTGGTGTCTTCTTCGATCGCTTTGATGCCCAATTCTACCGCCTTGGCAAAACCGACAATTTGTGGTGTAAATATTGTACCCGATCGCAGTCCTTTTTCCTGGCCTCCCCCTTGAATTTGAGCGGCGAGACGAACTCTGGGGTTCCGGCGCCGGACGTACAGCGCACCGATTCCCTTCGGTCCGTGGACTTTGTGGGCAGTTAAGGACATTAGAACTATATTCATTTCCTCCACATCTAGGGGAATTTTGCCGATTGCTTGGGCCGCGTCCGTATGAAAAAGTACCTGATACTGGCGACAAATCGCCCCAATTGCCGCTAAAGGTTGAATCACTCCAATCTCGTTATTAGCCGCCATAATTGACAGCAAAATCGTGTCAGGACGTAAAGATTTTTCTAGTAATTCCAAATCAATTAGGCCATCGGCACCGACGGGTAAAATTGTCACCTCAAAACCTAATTTTTCCAGATAATGACAGGGATCTAAAACGGCGCGATGTTCTGTCACCACCGTAACTATATGCCGTCCCTTGGCGAAATAAGCTTCGGCAACCCCTTTGATAGCCAGGTTATTGGCCTCCGTTGCCCCACTGGTAAAAATAATTTCTTCGGGACTACTATTAATAGCAGCGGCGATTGTTTCTCTTGCCTGTTTAACCGCGGCCTCGGCTGTCCAACCATAGACATGATTAATACTACTGGCATTACCAAAGTGTTCGGTAAAATAGGGCAACATCGCCGCCAGAACTTGCGGATCTAGGGGTGTCGTGGCGTGGCAATCTAGATAAATCGGCTTTTGAGACATATTTTTCCCCTGCGGGGGATTTGGGAAGGAGATATCCTCTGTTTTAAGAGAATCTCTGAAAGTGCATTGCTAATCTATGTTAACAAAAAGGTATCGGATAAGTAGGTAGGCACAATTATTTGTAGGATGGGTTAGCGGTAGCGTAACCCATGCGGGCGTTGGGTTTCATGCTTCAATCCAACCTACGTTCATTTTATATTTAATTCCACCCACCCACTCAGCAGTCAACAGCTGACGACTCAGACCAGAACTTTAAGATTTAATAATGAGAGCGCAATCGCTCCCTGAGAGCAGTTACAATTTCCCTATTCCAATGTTGTTCAGCAACCCAACAGGATTAATAACACATATTTTCTGGCTCAATCATGGCTAAAAAATCGAAGGCATTTAGTGAACTGCTCAGGCTGCAGAAAATGTCCCAAGGATCCGAAAAACCCTTGAAAAGCTTTGAGAAGAAATTAAGAGAAAAGTCCTTGCCTTTCAAGGAAATTGTCGTCTCTCCTTCTGGGGAAGTCACAATGTCGGAAGTTCTGGAGGATTTTATCGAGCCTTACCGCAAATCCAATGAAACGAAGGGATCTATGCGAACACTGCTGACCATAGGGATAATCGCTTGGAATCTGGCGTTGTCCCCCGAGTCAAAGCGGCAAGAGATGATAGACCGAGTTTTTAATAAAGACCTTCTTAAAGGAGATAAAAGGCTCAAGGCGGATATTCAAGAGCTAATCGAGGAGCTAATCGCTAGGAAAAACCGTTATTTCTCGGAAAACAAGCGGATGATTGTGGATTTTGAGTTAAAAGAGCTAGGAAGCGAGTATCATCTCTCGGTTGCCTCCAGCTTGTCGCCCGAATTTTCCGAGTCAGAGTTTGCCTTCAAAGTCGGCGACTCGGTCATCGTCAAACAGGGTGTACTTGACCCAGATTTGGGGACTGACATCGGTGGTTGGCAAGGAAGAATTGTGACAATTGAGCGGCAGAGCAATCTCATCGGCATTGAATGGGATAGCATCACCCTGAAAAACATCCCCAGTTCGGTGATTGACCAGTGTGAACTGGAAAACCTAGACTGGACTCAAATGTGCCTCTTCTCAACGGATGTGGAATTAACCCAACCTCGAGATACAGAAGAAGATGTGGCCGCCATCATTGAGCAAATTGAGTCTAACATCGTTGGAGCTATTTAGCAGAAAAGAGAAAGGCGATTCAGGCGGTTGGCCGACGTTGACCATGAGGAGGAAATGGCGGCTTTAGGCGCTTGGAAAAAAAGACTTGATTAATTACCCTATTGACCATCGAGCAGCGATTTGGAGGAGAGAAATTTGAGATGGATGATTCCCAGAAATACGAGGCTGACTGTCAAAAGATAAGAAAAGCCAATCATGAATTACTAACGGATTTTGAGAGTTGGCTAGAATCATCAGGCCTGTCCGAAAAAACCATTAATAATCATGTTTCAAATATAGATTTTTATATCAACGAATATTTACTCTATGAAGATGCCGTAGAAGCCAAAGACGGGGTAGATATGGTCAGTGAATTTTTGGGTTATTGGTTTATCAAAAAGGCACTGTGGGCCAGTCAATCAAGCATCAAGGCTAATGCAGGTAGTCTGAAAAAGTTCTACACTTTCTTACTTGAAAAAGGCCTAATAGATAAAGATGATTTGCAAGAACTTAAAGAAACCATCAAGGAAGAAATGAGTGAATGGCTGGAAACCCTAAGGCGATACGATGACCCATTGACTGAAGATATGTCGGATGTTTGGTAATCTTAACCAAGTGGCAATCCCCCACCCTGTGGCTGAGAAGCTATAATATCATTGTCAGGACACAACAAGAGTGAAACAATGGAAACATTAGAATTAGAAAGCGGCCAGTCGATTCTTAAAACTGGTCAAACAACCACAGAAAGAGCTTTACAATTGTTTGACGCTCTCGACCCCGTGAGTTTAGACTTTATGCTCGGTCGTTGGCAAGGTTCTGGACTTCAGACCAATCACCCAATGGATGGTTTATTAGAAGCATCTAATTGGTATGGTAAAGAATTTGTCGATACTGAGAATGTCCACCCCCTGTTATTTTTAGATGGTCAGGGAAAAATTTTTAAGGTGGCACCTAATCCCACGGCCATGAACTGGATTTTGAAGCTGCCGATACTCAAAAATAATTCTCTGAAACCTTTACTGATGCTGACCAACTCCTTGCTGAAAACAGAGACAAGTCAGGCTAGACTGCGAATGATGGAATATCGGGGCAAAGTCAGCGCCACGATGATTTATGATTATTTGCCCATCAATGACTCTTTTCGGAAAGTAGATGATAATACCGTGCTGGGAATTATGGATTTTAAAAACTCTCCCCAACCTTTCTTTTTTGTTCTCAAGCGATGTCAAAGATAACTTAATTCTTGAGGTTCGATTTAAACGCTCTGGTGCAAGAATTTAGAGTTGAGGGATAATTCAAGTACAGAGGAACAGGAGGTAATTATGAACTTATCACCAGCTTATCTAAAGCAGCGAAAAGATTGGAAGGAAGAGGGAAAACAAGAAGGGAGACAAGAAGGGAGACAAGAAGGCACCTTAGAAGAACGTTACTCGATGATAGCCAGTCTTCTGGAAGGAAGGTTCGGAACTCTAGATTCGGAATTATCCGCTCTGGTGGAACGGATTGCCCAACTTCCCATCTCGGAACGCACCGAGTTAATTCTTTCTCTGGCGAATTTATCCCGCTCCTCACTATTAGAAAGATTGAGAGACAATTAAATTTTCAGTCCGCTTCAGCCTTAAATCCTGATGGTAGAGAGACTCCGCAGGCTGACACGGATTCCTATTATAGTAAAAGGTTAGCAAAAATTTTTGAGTTTGTCAAGTCTTTTGCTAAAAAAAAAGCTGAAAAAATTTCAGCCCGATAATTATCTGTAATTGTCTCTTAGTTTAGTTTTTAGAGGAGACAATCGCCAATTCTTGCCGCCAAACTAGCAGGGATTTCTCCCAAGCTAGTTCCCATTTTTGCGCCAAAAAAGGTCGAGTATTTTTGCCCAAATTATAGGCGATGACAATCTCTTCCCAGAGAGAATGTAAGGAAAGTGGAGAAGAAAATAAAGCTCCCAATAATCCCCCTAAAAGTAGGACAATAGCTAGAGGGCGACGAGTTTGACTTAATTCAAAAGCTTTCAGTTGCAATTCTCCCGTCACATCGACACCAAAACCCGTTACTATATGCCAGATATCGTGAGTTTGCCGTAAGCGAAGCAGCAGATAATCTGTATCGGAATTGACCTGAATAGACCGATAAAAATTAGGATCAAAATTGAGACTAATTAGGGTTTGCTGAATAAATCTAAAAACCTTGTTGGATAAGGCTTTTAGACTTTTTTGACCTCAAAAAGTCCCGACCCTTGCAGTGATTGAGGGGAAAATTCAGGTACTTTTTCCCTGAAAATTAGGTAATTGACCAGGTGAAAATGGGTAAAACCCCACACCCCACCTGCCCCCCCGATGTCGGGGGGGTTGGGGGGGCCACACCCT
>NZ_SFBZ01000139.1:0-14356 GCF_007095495.1 Microcystis sp. M_QC_C_20170808_M9Col
CCGGCGACTGTTCGAGTTTTGTCAGGGAGATTATGGTGGTGACCCTTGCTACGAAGCGGTCTTTTCCGACCAAGGTTGGGACGGTCTACCACCTCTCTCAATATACAAGGTTGGGTTGAGGCACGAAACCCAACGCCAGTTGCGTAAACACCAATCCAATAAATGTTATTCTAACTTGATGCAATACCGTAGAGCAAAAACACCTGGAGCCACTTTTTTTTTACAGTTGTGACATACAATCGTCACAGAATTTTGTGTGAACCTGAAAATGTGGATTTACTACGAAATGCTTTTAAATATGTTATGCGACAACATCATTTTAAGATTGATGCTATTGTCATTTTACCAGATCACATTCATGCTCTTTGGACATTGCCTGAAACGGATGCAGATTTTTCAACTCGTTGGCGATTAATTAGGGTTTGCTGAAAAAGTTTGTTGGTGGGGTTAGGAGTCAGGAGTCAGGAGTCAGGAGTCAGTAGCCGGTCGTTTCAGGCTTTCTTGCCCTCTTTTTTTGTACCAGTTTATGTAGGGTTTGCTGAATAAAGCTAAAAACCTTACAGGAAAGGGCTTTTAGACCTTTTGGCAATCAAAAAGTACTGGATACGGGACTGATCGGGGGGAAATTCAGGCACTTTTTCCCTGAAAATTAGGTAATTGGCCACCTGAAAATGAGTAAAACCCTACACCCTACACCCCACAGCCTGCCCCCAGGAAAAACTTTTCCAGCAGACCCTATCTAGGGGCTAGAATTGAGACGGGGGCAAAATACTATGGCAATTATAGCTTAACTATCCATTGCTGTGGCCCAAGATATCACCGTATAACTCTAAATATTTTTGTGCCTGTAACTCCAAAGTAAATTGCTGCTCCACTTTTTGCCTTGCCCGAATGCACAATTGGTTATACCTTTCTGTATCTTCTAATACCCAATTAATTCCTTGAGCTAAGTCTTCAATATCGTAGGGATAAGCCAGATAACCATTCTCTTGATGTTCGATCATATCAGGCATTCCACCAATTTTAAAAGCAACAGAGGGAGTTCCACAGGCGAGAGCTTCCATGACTGTATTGGGAAGATTATCCTCAATTGAGGGAGCGACAAAAATATCGGCGGCGGCATAGACTAAAGCTAGGGAAATATCATCATTTAATCTGCCTAAATAATGGGTTTTTAAGCCAAAATCAGGCGGATTCACTGGTTCAGAGGCACCGAAGACCACTAACTCTAATTTATGCTGCCATATTTCCCCCTGACTGAGTTTTTTTATAGCAGGTAGCAGCAGATGAAACCCTTTCCGGTTATCGCTTGTTGCCGTCATAGCACCAAATAGAATAAGCTGCTTATCTTGGGGTAATCCTAAGAGATGGCGAGCAATTTTTTTCTCGATTGGTTTATACCTTTGAATATCTAAGCCATTGGCAATTACTTCTATCCGTAAATCCTGAAATAGAGAACTATTTCTAGCACAATCTGCTAACCATTGACTGGGGGTAACAATAGTCAGATTTAGATTTTTCCAAGCTTGAGATTTTCGCCACCAAACCCAACGAGAAATATCCCCATCTTGCTGACTTTTTAATTGGGGACAATGACCACAGGATTGGGTATAGCGATCACATTCTCCACTATAGTGACAACCACCAGTAAAAGGCCACATATCGTGAGCCGTCCAAACAAGAGGTTGCTTAAATTTGGCTAGGGTTTCAATTTGTAAAAACCCGGCATTAATCCAGTGTAAGTTAATAATATCTGGACTAATTTGGGCTACTCTAGAAACAAGGCGATCGGGAAGCCATTGGATAGAATAAGGCGTTCTTTCTCTTTGAGAATACAATGACAAGGGCAAGTGATCAACCGCAGGTATTAGCTTTGTCCACCCCTTCATTAATTTACTTGCCGGCGATAAAACAGTATAGTCATCACGAGTCTTATCACTAACTAACAGAGTCGAATCTATCCCAGTTTCCCGCAGGCCTTGATGTAAACGATAAACGGCGGCATAGGCACCTCCTCGACCATCAGAATTACTTAGTAAACATACTTTCATGAATTAAAAAATATCCCGTCCATTTGTAATAGTCTTCCAGTTTTTCTATCGGCAAAGTTCGGAACAATTGTGTATAGCTCGTAGCCAAGTTGTCTCATAAACTCTAGCATATCTTCGAAGATCATTTGCTTATCATATAGTGGCACTAAAGACATTTCTATTTGAATCCCTTTAACTAAAGGAAGAATCTGAAAAGCACCTTCAATAACTTGCTTTTCAAATCCCTGTACATCGATCTTCAAAAATATTGATTTAGTATCTTCTGTAATGTAGTATTTGGATAAAGTATCTAGCCGTCTTAATGGTACTATTTCAGAACCACAATAAGCCGATTCAGGAGCCGCTTGCAGATGAGAATCTAACATCGACAATACAGAGCTACTTTGACTATTCCCAGCAATATTAATGGTAATTTCACCTTCTTGGTCTCCCAAAGCAGAGCGAGGAGCAATTTCCCACAAGTTATCTTTCTGGCTAAGAGTAAGTAATTGGGAGTAAGCACTCGATAAAGGTTCAAAGGATACTATTTTGCCTCGATAACCACAGTCTCGCAGAAAACTAGCATACTGTCCACAGTTAGCACCCACATCAAAAATTAGCTCTATCTGATGATATTCCAGTAACCTTCCCATCAGGGCTACTTGTGAAGTATGAAGATTATATCTCTTGACTTCAAATCCCAGTTTTCTGAAGAGTTTTTTAACGATATTTTTTGTCATCTTTTAGTTCTTTTCAAATTAATCAATGTTTTGAAGTTTAATTTAGTGTAGTTATTTCTAGGGTTTCATGGCCTCCATAAATAAAGAGTCTGGTTTGCGAATTTTGCACTCTATCATATCTAAACCGTAACTATTAAAATCTGGTATTCTACTATCATCAGCACGACAAACACGCACATCAATAAATCCCACTTGCTCCAGCAGCCGCTTTAAGGAATAGCGATCATACATCCAAAGATGAATTTCCCCTGAATTCCGAAATATCCCCTCTTCAAAAGATTTTTTAGCTTCATTTCCTGCCACAAGTGCTACTAGATATTTAGCTATGATAATTCTCAGTTTCTGTAAAAACCAAGCGGGATTCTTAGCCATTATTCTCTCCCTCATGGACTTTTGGTGAGCTTGAATTTCCCAAAACTTTTCCGCTTCCGCACCAATTCGATAACGGACGAAATCTTTATTATTAATACTGGGGTTTAGCAGAAAATCTTTCATTTTACCTCCGCCAACACTGCGAACAGTTTGATCATAAAGCTCCAGCATCATCCAGTCATAGTCAGGTTCCGCTTCTTTAATCCCCAAATCGACTTTTTCTAAAGTGGACAAATATTCTCTAGTTATTGCCTCGAGATCAGGGACAACGACTCTTATTATACCCTTACATCTGAGAATTCGGTAACATTCAGTCAGCAGTTTTTTTGCCTCATCTTGTTGAAAGTGTTCTAAGACATGGGAACTATAACAGGCATCAAATTCAGCATCTGGGTAGGGCAAGTTTTTACGAATATCATATTCTCTAACTTCCGGTGAAGATGACGCTATATCAATATTCACCCAAGCAGGATGAAAGGTGGAGCCACAGCCAAAATTCAAGAGTTTCATTAGCTTGCTATATTCGTTGGCAATTCGTCAAAAATTATACGTTATCTATCTAAATTTTACGATAAATACTCACTACAGATATTCCTCGAGGAAATAATTCGGAAGAAATCAAACCTTTAGCAAAAATCTTTCCTATGATTCTACTCACTATATCTAGGATTTTATAGGTAATGCCAAAATCGATGTTCCTTATATCTTTTCCAAGAAACTTAAATAATGCCAATTTGACAATAGTTGTCGCATAAAATGATTTGTGAACTTCTTGTAATGGTTCATGCCAAATTTCTAGATTTTCAATGGAAAAATATTTAGTTAGATTTTTTAAGCTTGTATCAGTCCACCGCGTAACATGATGAGGTGGCATATCAAGAAAAAAGTTGGATACATATTTGCTAAACGAATCATAACTTGGAACTGAATAAATCAATATTCCCCCTGGTTTCAGGCAGGCAATGCTAGATTTTATAAAAGAGTGAACATCTCCTATGTGTTCTAGCACTTGAAAAGCACAAACTACATCATATTTTTGGGGTAAGTAAACAGCGTGATCTTGAATTGATTCATTGATTATGTTAACACCACCCTTAGCTAGGTCTTTTGCTTTGTGACTGAATTCAAGACCTGTATAGTTTTGGCTATCTATCTTTTGAGCAAAAGCTCCTTTTCCACAGCCAATTTCTAAGACAAAATCAGAAGGTTTGATAAATTGACTAGCATAATCATATTCATTTTTTTCTTCCAAGTAATACCAGTCAAATTTCTGTAGTTTTTCATAAAAATCCTCTGATCCTGTTATGATTGGAAAGAAAAAATAAAGATCTGATTCAAGACAGTGGTAAAAATTAACTTTTTCAATACCGCCAAACTCTGAAGCTATATCATAGTTCAGCAACTTCTCATAAAGCTTTACTAAATCATTGACGGCTATTTTCTCAATTAAGACATTTTCTAAGCTACCACTTAAGGGACATGATCCTGCCATAAATTCATTCTGAAATTTCATAATTTTTGCTTTGATTTTTCTAGCTACACTCGCTGTAATACTATTATGGAATCGCGTTTAACTAATTCTAAATCGGGACAGATTATTTTCCACCCTGATTCTAATGCAATTTGACACATTGTTTCTATATCGTTACGAGGCCACCAAATATCATTATCAGGCAGGTTTTTAAATTCAGTAGGTACTTTACCTTTTTTCCAGCTATAGTTATCTAGTTTTTTCCAATTGGCGTACTCATGAACGGCAAACGCGCCTACTTTCATTTTGTATAGTGAGTTACTTAAAATTTCTCGGATTTGATCTACATTGTTATGACACAGAACACCGAAAGACCAAAAGAAATCAATAGTGTTGTTCTCTACACAAGAGAATGAATTATCTTGAACTTGATAACACGATAACCTTCCTTGATACTTTTCTGGCTTCAGCCATTTTTCAACATCTTGAAAATCAACAGTTTTCAGTTGACCATAGGGAATATATTTTAAAATTGCTTTTGACCAAGAGCCTCGGCCTGATCCTAGCTCAAGAACTACTGAATCAGGCTGAATATATGGAAGTAAAGCTTCAAAAAACACTCTTCGATATGAACCACCAATAGCTTGCTCTTCCCTAAATCTCTTAAGATTTGGAATAATTGAAAGAACATTGCCACTATCATAGCCGTAACTGAACTCTTGCATTAACCAGTCTAAAGTTGGCATTTTTTAGCTTATCCTTAATTTAAACTACCGCTTAAAGTTAAGCATAACACAAGATACAGTTTATTTCAAGATACCACCCTGCCCTGCCATGAAGTTGGAAGATGTATTTTCATATAAGTTTTTGAATTCCCGAAAGAGAAGAGTCTAATTCCCTTTCCCCAAGAAAATTCAATGTACTTCTGTGCCAAGCGACGAATTATTCGTATATGTGCCACATTTTCCAAGTACCATCTTCCTTGTAAGTATAATTTTAGCTCAATCCAATCTTTCTGGTAGCAAAGATTCCAAATCCTTTGAGCCTCTTCCCAATCGCCATTAACTACCCAAGTTTGTGCCAACCAAGAGTAAATTCCTACAAGGAGATTTCGCCGTCTATCTGTCAGCATACCTGAATTAGCCAGCATCTGTTCTAGTTGAAGAAGTAAATTTTCATGGGATTTTAGATGTTCTGGCGACCTGGAATTATCTCCAATTGTAATTTTTCTCCCTTTTTTAGTTAATTTTCCTTGTGAAATTCGCCAAAAATAATCAGGTTCAGAAAATTTCTCATACTTAAAATTCATAATTAGAGGACGCAGATGATACTCAAAATCTTGCCAACTAGGAAGATTTTCTTGCCAAGGACCGAGTCTTAGAAGACTGCTGCGCCTCCAGATAGGGCTGCGCCAGGGAATATCAAAAGCAAGAAAGCGATCAATATCATTCATGTCAGTATCAATGTTAAATAGGACTCTCATATCACCTGGTTGATTCTTAAAGAGTACGCAGGGAAAAACGCCAAAATCTAAGTCGGGATGACATTCCATTTCTCGAAGTCTATTTTCTAAAGACCTGGGTGCAAGGCAATCGTCAGAATCCAGATAAATGATATAGTCTCCTTGGGCAACCTCCATACCCTGATTGCGACAAACAGGGGCACCTGATTTTTGCCCCTTACGTTTGAGGTAATGGATTCGCTGGTCTTTCAATCCCATTTGTTGAATTTTTGCTTCGGTGTCATCTTGAGAGCCATCGTCAATTACTAATGCTTCCCAATCTTTAAAAGTTTGTTTTTGCAGTGAGTTTAAAGCTTGCTGAAGCAAATCGCTCCTGTTTAGCGTCGGAATAACAATCGATATGACTGGTGAGTTCATTGGTTTCCTCCTCGTTTATTTGCTCTATTCTAATAAATTTCTAACCTCAATGCCGATTTAATTCGATTACATTTGTTTGATATAATCAATTAATTCGGGGTAGCATCAATAAAGAATTTAATGTAGTCAAATAAATTCATTTGTAAAGGTTGTCCGCCAAAAAATATGTGTTCTTCACCCATGAGCCACCCTTGGGCAAGCTGGATCAAGAAGGTTCTAATATTATACATAAACATGAGTCCCACAAAAATAAAAGCTATAATATTTAAAGGCTTAATTTTTGTTAGCTTACTTTCTATTATAAGCGCATAAAAAAGTCCGTTCATCGATAACAACAAAAAACAAGCTCTCCAAGCAAATCCCGTATTTACAACAAAAATATAAACAATAAATTGTATTGAAAAAATAATAGTTAATGCTAATTTTTGAGTTGATATATTTTGTTTATCTAAGATAGATATCACTCCTCCAATCCCCATAAATAACCAATATGTTATAAGGATAATACTCAGACCTGCACCCTCATTATATTTTTCATAATAGATACTTCTTGTTTCCACAGTACGGGCAATATCACTGAATCCTAACTCTTGTACAAAAGATATAATGGGACTTAGAGAAGATATTCCTATGAAAAATCCTAGTAGAGCAACTATAAGAATCAATCCCAAAATAGATATAGCTAACATCCTATTTGTTTTTTGGTTTTTCCTTATTTTTATGTTTTTTAAATTGAAGATTTTTAGGAAAGATATTTGGGGTTTAGTTATGATTCTCAAAAAAACTAAAATAGCAACATATATAAAGTTTGAGAAATGAGAAAAAGCCGAAAGAAATAAGAAAACAAAAAAAGAAATCCCAGATGATTCAATAGTGGTAATAGCTGCCATTAAAAAAGTATTAGACAAGGCTTGTCTCATGACCTGCATCTGAAAATAATAGGCTGGCGTTGAGAAAACTAGCATCAGTAAAATTGGATAGTACTTTGCCGATAGTCTTTTGCTAATTACAAAGACAACTAATGTATTAATAATAAGCGCGTGATTAAATAAAAACGCATAAGCAGCTCCATTAGTCAAGTAATAAACAGGATAGGCAAGTAAATATATAATAAATTCAAATCCAGCCCCAAATGATTCTGCTGCTTCAAAAGGAGTAATGCGGTCTAATTGTTGATAGTTTGCGATATATCTTATAAGATCTAACTTAACTGAAACAGAAGAAAAGAAAACACTAACTGTGAAGACAACTAAGATTAATAATAGGTTGTTGAGAAATATCTCGCTTTTGCTTTTCTTGCCAGGTTTTAATAAATTCAATTGGACGGATAAAAGTAATGGAAATATCCCAACTATTGGTACCACAACCCAAACTGCTAAGGCGAAAAACAGGAGAACAACACTGTAGTTGCTTAGATTCTGAACTTTTTTGGCGGCTAATACTCGTTCTTGAGTTAACATTTTTATCATTAGAGAACCGGGAACATTATATGATGAATCATAGAGGACATAATTTTAGTTTGAGCAATTAACCGGATTTGATATTAAGATAAAGTTCTGCCAACCTTACTCCCTGTTTCTCGGCATCATATTCTGCTTCTATATGTTTGCGCCCAGCCTGAAGCATAGCATACCACTGTTCAGGATAATTGACTAGCTGTTGCAAATGAGCTACCAGTCCAGCGACATCTCGCTCCTCTGCCAATAAGCCAGTGATGCCATTGAGAATCACTTCGGGAATGTCACAGTGAGTAGTGCTAATGAGCGGCATTCCTGTGGCAGCCATTTCGATCAGGGAAACAGGAGCACCACCTTCGGTATCGCCGTGACTAGCGGTGATGCTGGGGGAGAGAAAGATATGGTGTTGGTAAGCTTCTTCAAATAAAACCTTATGGGGTTGATAACCCAGTAAGCGGACTTTTGACTGGAGATTGTACTTTTCAATCGTTGCCAGAATTGCCTGTTTTTCTGCCTGACTGCTAGGGACATTCCTGGCATCACCGATAATTGTAATTTGCAGGGGGACTTGATACTGCAATTGACCTAAAGCTTCAAGAGCGTAGGGGATACCTTTCTTTTCGGTAAATGTTGCAGAGATCAGGACTCGCAGGGGTTCAGGAGGGTTCCACACTCTGGGCTGAAAGGCGATCGCTTTTACGCTGACGCCGAGATGGTGAACTTTCACCTTATGAGCAGGACATCCTAGCTTGACGATGCACTGAGCCATATGGGAACCTTCACAGAGAATGAGATCGGCGTGGGCAAAGAGCTTCTGATACCGAGTGCGCCAGCGAGGATCTTGATTGGGCAGGTAATTAACATCGAGTCCATAAAAGGTGACTGCGTGCTTGAGTCGAGCCTGATTAGCGGCTTCAATATTTGCCCAGCCAGTCATGCCAAAGTGAGAGTGGAGGATAGTAGCCCCTTTCTGTTGGGCGATTTCTACCAGCCATCCCAGATGGCGGCGCAACCGCAGTTTTCGCAAGCCTTTATCCCAGAAATAGCGCCATTTCGGGGCATCCTCCAGAGAGTGAATGTTAGGCAGCCAAAACTGTTCCAGATTTTCTGTCCTCTCGCAGACGATATGATTTTCTACCTCATCAGGCAAGTAACGCACTTGGTTATACATCCAAGTTTGCGTCTGTGGTAGCCAGACTGGAAAAGTATGGATGACGGTTATTTTGGCTTTGTCTAACAATTGAGCATTCATTTTTTCACGCCTATCATGTCGAATAATTGCTGAATCTGTTTTCGGTTGAGCCACCAGCTAGCTAACAGGTAAGTGATGCAGCCGATAGGTACTGAGATCCCTAATACCCAGCCACTGGCTAGATTGGCAGGCAATAAAAATCCTACCACCAGAAGCAACCCTAGCATAATTAGGCTGGCAACCAGGGGCCGCCAGAGGACTGCCCCCAAGTCTCGCACTGGCAAATTTATCAGGCGAAACGGAATAGCAAAATTTGGATAAGCCAAAATTAAAGTTGCGATCGCATAAGCTGAAGCCACGCCAATAATACCCCATTGCAAGCCAATCACAAAAGCTATTACTGCCAATGTTCCAGAAATAATTCCCCATCGAAACAACCAGTCTGTCCGACCCTTGACCTGGTAGATTATGCCTATCGTTGTTATCACCGATTGAAGTATTCCTACAGGGGATAGGATCATCAAGAGTAAAATTACAGGTTGCCACTGCGCCCCGAAGAATGTCAAGGCAAAGGGTTTAGCTAATGTCCAAAGGCCAACCATCATTGGAAAGGAGATCAAGGCAATAGTGCCGACCACTCTAAGATAGGCCGCCCTGAATCTAGCATCGTTATTTTGAATTTGAGAAAATACAGGAAACATTACTCGACCAATTACCGCAGAAATATTTTGCAGGGGGTAAAGCATAAGACGATAGGCTAGGGTGTAGTACCCCAAGTCTTGAGAGCCTAAAAACCTTCCAATAAGTAGATAATCTGCGTTTCTTGAAAAATAGTTAAAGATACTAAATCCAGTTAAATGTAGGCTGTAACTGCTAATCTCTCTGACTTCACTCCAATCAAACATGATTTTGGGTTTCCATCGAGTTGCTAACCAAAGTAGAACTGTTGTCACGGTGACTAATGTCAAAGTTTGAGAAACCAAGCTCCATACTCCAAATCCCATGACTGCCAAACCAATGCCGAGAAAAGATGCAGCAATCACAGCACTAATCTCTATCTTGGCTAAGGTATTGAAAGCCAAATTCTTCTCTAAAAGGGCTTTTTGTGAAATACTGATGCTAGAAAGCAAGAAATTCAGTGAGAGAACTCTAAGGACTGAAGTAACTCTCGGCTCATGGTAAAAACTTGCAGCAACTGGAGCAAATAACAAAAGAATCGCCATTGACAAGACTCCAAAGGCTAAATTGAGCCAAAAGATACTATTGAAAAGAGTATTAGAAAGCTCTTTGCGTTGGATGATTGCTGATGATGTCCCCAAATCCAGAAAGAGTCCTATAAATCCGATGACAATGGTCGCCATTCCCACTAAGCCAAAATCAGAAGGTGAGAGTAAACGGGCAAGAATAGCAGTAGTAATAATCTGCATAAATTGCCGACCCACTTGGGAAACTGAAGACCATTTGATCCCAGATGTAGCAGAGTTTTTAAGAGACATCAAGGCCTCCTCGCTAGGACAGTATAACTTGCAGTTTCCTGTGGATGCTTATCATACTTGTCCAAAAATGGTGAAATAGTCTGTCCCAACCACCATATCGGCAGCCAAAAATACTTAAGAGGTCCACGAGCAAAGCGGAGTGTGTGGTAATTGAACTTCAGTACCCACATTTGCCAAAAACCTGTATTTTCTTTGATTTCAATATCAACAAAACCATTCTTTTTTAGTAGATACTCTAATCCATAACGAGTATAGCGAAAATAGTCATTTGGTTCTTCATGTACGTGCCACATAAACGGCACAGTAATAAATATTCTGCCGTTTGACTTGAGGATTCTGTAACATTCCGACAAAAAGAAATCTGGCTCGGTTAAATGTTCCATTACCTGGAAAGACACGACAGTATCAGCACAATTTTCTTCAAAAGGAAGCTGATTACAGAGATTAGCAAAAACATCCACATTATCTTGATTGTGTAAGCTATTCTGCCAATCAACACCAATATTTTGAGTTAAAAAATCAATTTTATTCATTTTGTTTAAATCGCTCTTCACCACTTTTTGCTGGATTGCCTGAAATGATCGAATTGCTCTGAAAACTTTTAGGGGAAACTACACTATTTATGGCAACAAAGCAATTATCCGGAATATAAGTACCTGGCAAAATAACAGAGTTTAATGCAACCCCTGTGTTTCTACCGAGATATACTGGTCCCTCAACTAAACATTGCCGCTCAGGGGAAACCATTGGTCCGAAATGAATCTCTGAATTAGCTGGATTTTTTCGGGATCTGTAGTGATGGCTAAAAGCATAAACTTTACAATTAGCTGAGAAACCGCAGTCATCAGAAATGTAAACCCCTGCTGATATTCCAGAAATGATACATCCAGAACTAACATGAACATTTTTTCCTATATATACAACTCCAGGTTCGCCTTTAAAATTTTTGTTTTTCAAGTAAATTTTTTCTCTTTCTGATTGATCTAAACCTGCCATTATAATTACATATTTATCAATCCAACATTTGTCATCTATCATTATATAATCTGGTTTTTGAAAATAAACACCCGTATCAATTTTTACATTTTCACCCAGGTACTTTAATTTTCGTTTCCAATACCTATACCTCAGTATAAATCCAATTTCGCCGGGCAGATAGGAAATTATCATTAGCCAAATATTAGTTGGTAATTCTCTCAAAAATGTCAATTTCCTAATCATAGTCAGATGATTAAACATGGAAAATTAATACACTGCTTAACTGCTCGATCCGCATTCGGACAATCATCAACATCCTGAGAAGGATGAATATTACGAACAAACCAAACACCAGGAATAATCCCTAAATCTTTAAATGCCCACAATGTGTCTCGCTTTTTCTCAGGTTCTACTAGAACAGGATAGCGCAGATAAATTGGAACTGAACCATCAATTACCCTGGGTTTCTCATAACCGTTTTCCTCACACCACTGCTCCCAATACCTAGCAGTTTCTCGTCTGCATTGGTTGTAACGATCAATTTTTTTTAGCTGATTGATTCCAATAGCAGCAATCGGTGCTGGCATTTTCCTACCGTAGTGAGCAGGACGGATACCTTGTTCCTCCTCACGGGTAGTCGAAATCAGACGCTTATCTCCATATAACGCACTATATAAATCTCCTAATAACCAACGGCGGGAATGTTTGAACTGATAAAAGTCCAAAATTACGTTATGTAACTGCTTGTCAATCCAATTTTTATCTGGAAGAGGTGCTTGCTCATAATATTCTTGAAGCCTTTTTCCCAGTCGATCATCATTGGTGACAGCTATACCTCCCTGAATAGTATTCAAAACCTTAGACCGTTCGCTGCTGTAAAAAGCAACATCGCCAAGATTACCAACCTTGCGCCCCCTATATTCGGCTCCTGTAGCATGAGTACAGTCTTCAATCACCTTCAAACCATGATATTTTGCCAAATCAAGAATAGCTTTATAATCGCGGCAAACTAGCCCGTAAAGATGATGTAACAGAATGGCGCGTGTATTAGGAGTAATTTGCTTCTCAATCTCGCTTACGTCTAGTCCATAGGTGTCGAGTTCAATATCACAATAGACTGTTTTAATTCCAGCAAAGTGAAAGGCATTGGGGACGACAACACAGGTATAACCGGGCAAAATTACCTCATCTTCTGGCTGCAAATTTAGTGCATAAATGCAGGCACTCAGAGCAACTCGTCCCCCCATAAAAGCAAAAGCATATTTTGAACCATTCCAGCGTGCAAACTGAGTTTCATACTCACCGACAACTTTTTGCTCTCCCCAATTTGATGTGTCTGATAGCCACTGTTTAGCGATTTCTAGATCGTCAAAATCTAAAGTCATGGAAGCTAGAGAAGGGGTTGTTAATTTTCTAGCCATGAGTAATTTCAGTACATTATTTGCCTGATTTTTACCTAGTCTAACCAAAGTTTTGGTCCAGTTCATTCTCAACATCCTCATCAGTTAACTTCGCCCACAGATAATAAATGCGGTACTTCTACTGACATCTTACCATATTTTTTTACTCTTTCTTCCCAATAGTCTAAAAGATTAAGATTTTTATTGGGTTGAAAATATAAATAAGTTTGAATAGTAATTTTTTTCAAATATTTTTTTATCCAGGAATAAAGCATTGATTTTTTGTCCTTAAATTTAAGTTTATTTTCAAAATTTAGCTGTGATTGCCCTGAGAATCCTATTCAAGCAATTCCCAATCTTCTATTCTACGTCCTAAAAAATCAAACAGTTTCTCATTGTCTTCAGAATAAATTTCATATAGCTTACGGATAGTTGATTGACTAGGATAGGGATACTTTGTCTTGGGCAAATATCTTTGAAGACGAAGAATAAAATGTTTAGCAAGTGGGATATAATAAATCAACATTAAGGCAATTATTGGCACATCAGAAGTATTAACCTTTTGATCGAGTCCTTGAAATTTAAAATTATTATCTATATTTAAAAATTCGCAGGTTTTTTTCAGACCAATTACAGGATCTTTAACAATATCTTCTTCAAATATAAGAATTAGTATCTGGCTGGGAGTAAAGTATTCCTGATAGTCCTCAATCTGACGAAAATATCTCCCATAATCAATGACTCCGTGTCCCTCAAGCAAATAATGTTTTTTCCCTATTAATAACTCATCAATATTATTAAAATTTAAAGGAGAAATTCTCCCCGAACGGATAATATGATGAACGGCAGAAATAGCTCTCTTCACAGGATTTCTAAGTACAATAATTAGCTTGGCATCAGGCAAAATTGAGTGTATATTCTGGTGAACGTTGGGTAAATGCCCCTCACATCCCTGTCCATTTGCCCACAAGTAGTCAGGCGTTTTTTCTCCAATAGCTTTTTGATTTTTTGCTTCCTCAAACTGCTCTTCATACCATGAGAGTCCTTTTTGGAAATTATAAGATTTATCAAAATAGTGAATTTCTCTTTTGGGCATAAATACATCTGGATGCTTTTGCAGTTGTTTTGCTAGCCAGCTTGTACCTGCCTTTTGAGAGCCTATAATCAAAAAATTTGGGAGAGTCATTTGAATAATTACCTGTATTTTTTCTCATTCTAGATTATTGGCTCTTCTGGTTTTCGTGTGTTAATTTTTGTTATGAATTAAAGCAAGCAAACAGCTTAAGTCGAAGATGTTGAAAATTGGTAAATCCATAACTCATTCTTTTAATAAGCTTTATT
>NZ_SFBZ01000014.1:0-29044 GCF_007095495.1 Microcystis sp. M_QC_C_20170808_M9Col
GACTTTTTGTCAATCAAAAAGTACCAGATATGGGAGTGGTCGGGGGGAAAATCCCTGGACTTTTTCCCTGAAAATTAGGTAATTTACCCGATGAAAATGGGTAAAACCCCACACCCCACCTGCCCTACCGATGTCGGGGGGGTTGGGGGGGTTACACCCTGCCCCTAGGAAAAACTTTTTCAGCAGACCCTAGTTATTAGTTATTAGTTATTAGTTATTAGTGGGGAGGTGGGGAGGTGGGGAGGTGGGTGATGGGGTTTTAGGGTTTTGGGGTATTAGTTGAAACTTCCCTATTTCCCCATTCTCCCATTCCCCCATTTCCTATCCCCTGTTCCCCGTTCCCTAAATTTAATCGGATAAAGTGAGAATTTCGACACCAGTTTCGGTGACGGCGATGGTGTGTTCAAATTGGGCCGAAAGTTTACCATCTTTAGTAATAGCAGTCCAACCGTCTTTTAAGACAATATGTTGCCAGGTTCCCTCATTAATCATTGGTTCAATGGTGAATACCATGCCGGGGCGAATTTTTTTGCCCTTGCCACGAGTGCCGTAGTGGGGAACCTGCGGACCGGTGTGAAAAACATTACTGATACCATGACCGACAAAATCTCTAACCACCGAAAATCCTTGTCCTTCGGCATATTCTTGGATAGCCGCCCCGATATCGCCGATTTTACCCCCCGGCTGCACTGCATCTATGCCTCTTTGCAGACATTCTCTGGTAACTTCCACTAACTTTTTGGCCAGGGGGGAGGGAGTACCGACAAAGAAAGTCTGCGAGGTATCGCCGTGATAACCCTCTAAAATCGGGGTGACATCGATGTTAATAATATCGCCGTCTTTGAGGATTTGATCGGCGCTGGGGATGCCGTGACAGATAACCTCGTTAATGCTAGTACAGATAGACTTAGGAAAGCCATGGTATCCTAGGGGCGCACTTTTGGCTCCATGGGCGCGAGTCCAACGTTCTGCCTCGTCATTGATTTCTAGGGTACTCACCCCCGGTTTAACCATATCGGCCAGATGGTCTAACAGTTTAGCCGCTAATCGTCCGGCTCGACGCATTTTTTCAATTTCCCGGGGAGAGAGTAAGGTGATGGTATCGTTGCCCATGAATTATCCGACTGTTGAGAAAGATTCTTGTTACATTTCTTATCCTAGCAAAATCGGGCAGCGTTATTGTTTAGGGGGTTGGGTTATGGGAGTAGGAAGTGGGGAAGTAGGGTGTGGGGTGTGGGGTGTAGGGTGTGGGGTGTGGGGTGTGGGGAGACCACTTCGTGCGCGTTGCGGGGGGAAATGGGGAGAATAAATAAAAATAATCTCCTGTCTCCTATCTCCCGTCTCCCGTCTCCTGACAAGACAAATTAACCGAATCTACCGGCTACATAATCGCGAGTTTGTTGATTAACTGCATCGGTGAAAATTTTCTGGGTGGTGTCACATTCCACCAAACGACCGACGCGGGTTTCATCGGCATTAAAAAAGGCCGTGCGATCGGATACCCTAGAGGCCTGTTGCATATTATGGGTGACAATCACGATCGTGTATTGTTGCTTCAATTCATGGATTAATTCCTCGACTTTGAGGGTAGAAAGGGGGTCTAAAGCGGAACAAGGTTCATCCATTAATAATACTTTTGGTTTTACCGCCAAAGCGCGAGCAATACACAATCTTTGTTGTTGTCCTCCCGATAATCCTAAAGCGGATTTCTTCAACAGATCTTTAACTTCATTCCAAAGAGCAGCCCCTTTTAAAGCTGATTCCACAATCCCATCTAATTCACTGCGACTAGCGGAACGATAAATTCTAATACCGTAGGCAATATTATCGTAAATACTAGCGGGAAAAGGGTTAGGACGCTGAAACACCATGCCCACCTGTCGCCTTAAGGTATGGAGGTTAACTTTGGGGGCGTAGATATCTTGGCCAAAAAACCTAACTTTGCCCTTAACTGTTACTTGTCCCTCTAATTCCCCGATGCGATTGAGGGCTTTTAAGAGAGTAGATTTACCACAACCAGAGGGGCCGATCATGGCGGTTACTTGCCTTTGAGGGATTTGTAAAGAAACCCCTTCCAGGGCTTTTTTGCTACCGTAGAAAAAGCTAAGATTTTCGACTTCGATCGCCGAATTAGCTAGAGAAGTAGGACTGTTCATGAGAGAGGAATCGATCATCAGAAAAATGCTTAATTTGAGCGTTTACGAGTGACAAAACGGGAGAGAAGGCTAGTAATTAAAACTAAGATAATTAGGACTAAAGAAGCTGTCCAAGCTAGGGAATTTTGTTCAGGAAAGGGGGAACTAGCGTAGTTATAAATCAACACTGTTAAAGCTGGTGTGGGCGACCAAAGACTTTCTTGCCAAAATTGACTAAATAAAGCCGTAAACATTAAAGGGGCAGTTTCTCCGGCGGCCCGGGCCACCGCTAATAATATCCCGGTCATAATCGGTGCGATCGCTGCTGGCAGGACAATGCGAAATACCGTATCGAAACGGGAACCCCCCAAAGCGGAGGAACCGAGACGGTAGGACATGGGTATTAGTTTTAGTGCCTCTTCCGTGGTTAAAGCGACAATGGGCAACATGATCACCCCTAAAGCAAAGGCCCCCGCTACGGCGGAAAATTGTTTGGTAGTTAACACCAAAACCCCGAAGGAAAACACCCCGACGATGACGGAAGGGGTACTACTCAACACCACGATCGCAAAGCGCAGAATACCACCAATTTTGGAACCCCGAGCGAATTCCGAGAGAAAAACCCCGGTGAGAATCCCCAGAGGTATGCTGCCGAGGGATGCTAAACCGACCATGGTTAAAGTACCCACGATCGCATTGGCAAAACCGTTGGGAACACTGGGATCAGAGCCAACTGGGGCGGGTAAAGAGGTGAAAACTTGCCCATTGAATCCGGGTAAACCTTCTTTGACAATTTGAAAGAGGATAGCGAATAAAGGCAGAATGGCGATGGCACTAAGAGCGATCGCTAAACCCGTGAGACCGTTGGTAAAAAAATGTCGCCAGGGTGACAGGGGTTGCTGTAAATCTTCTTCAGGAAAAGCTCCTTGGCTCATAAAATTAACGATTGCGGTTGATAAATTGTACTAATAAAGCCGCTACACTATTGACGGCTAAGGTAATAACAAATAGAATCAAAGCTAGATACATCAAAGCTCCGATGTGGATTTTTTCAAAAGCTTCTGGGAAGGTATTAGCTAGTACAGCGGGAATAGTGTAACCGGGGGCCAAGAGGGAGGGAGTAATAATCGAGGAGTTACCGATTACCATGGCCACCGCCATAGTTTCCCCTAAAGCGCGCCCTAAACCGAGGATAATCGCCCCGATAATGCCAGAACTCGCCGCCGGCAATAACACGCGCCAGATGGTTTCCCAACGAGTCGCCCCTAGGGCCATGGAGGCGCTGCGTAATTCGGGGGGGACGGTAAGCAAGACATCGCGACTGATAGCGGAAATAGTCGGCACGATCATGATGGCCAGGATCACACCGGCGATCAGCATACTTGGTCCCAAAGGTTGGGTATTAAACAAAGGGAACCAAGCAAAATTTTGAAATAACCATTCTTGCAGGGGTTTAAGCACGGGAATTAGTACGAAAATCCCCCATAAACCAATAATTACACTGGGAATCGAGGCAATTAATTCCACCAGAAAACCGATGGGATAACGGATACTTGCTGGTAAATAATTCTCGCTAGTGGTTAAAGCAACGGCAACACTGAGGGGAATAGCTAATAAAAGAGCCAGAATCGAGGAAACGATCGAACCGAAAATAAAGGGTAAACCACCAAATTTGAGGACGTTAACATCCCAAGTGGTTCCCCAGAGAAATCCCCAACCGAATTCATTGATCGCCGGCCGCGCATCCTGAAAAACAATCCAGGCCATCCACAGCAGAAAAATTAAGCCGGAGGCGGCACAAATCCAGACTAGGATCGTAAAAATGCGATTGAATAAACCCGCAGTGCCGGGGCTTTCGTTAAGATTGGCCGCCGAGAGATCAAAAGACTCAACGGGTTCAGAAAAATTAGCCATAAGGTAGAGAGCGATTACCAGTTATCAGTTGTTGAAAACGCAACTGTAGGGGCTGAACATTGTTCAGCCCAGAGAAAAGAAATACTTGCAGTTATTAGTTATGGACTTAACCGGTAACTTTTTTCCATCTTACTGGAAAGCGGTGACAATCAATCCCAAAATAATACAAAAGTATTTAGGGTTTGCGGCAAAAAGTACGGGCGAAGCATTCGGTTAGAAAATCTCCGGTTTCACCGATAGGTTATTGCCCGAATGCTTCGCCCCTACAGGACGCGGGCCGATGAAGACGCAAGGTTTTGAACGGCGATTCTCTCAAAATTTGCACCTGTTTCGCTCGTAAAGCCACAAAACCCTTACCTTGCCTACATTTCACATTTATTCAGCAAACCCTATTTATTTAATTTTGTTAACTTCGGCTAAAACTTTTTCAGTCACCGATGGGGGAATCCGAGTAAATTCCAATTGATTGTTAATACCTTGACCGGTGGTGAGAATCCAAGTCAACAGTCTTTTAATTTCCGCCGCTTTTTTGTTATCAGCATAGTCTCTCGGTACTAATAACCAAGTAATCCCGACGATCGGATAACCACTGCTCGGATCGTCCATATTAGCGGTAAAATCGGCGTTAAATTTGATCCCTTCCATCGCCTTGTTAGCTTGGGCGAGACTGGGTTCGACAAATTGACCGGCTTTATTTTGAACTTTGGCGGTTCTCATGGTTGCCCCTTCGTTTTTGCGGGCAAAGGTATCTTGAACGTAACCGATCGAGCCTTCTGTTTGTTTAACCAGGGCCGCCACACCATCATTTTTCGGCCCTTTGAGAACGGTAAAACCCCAGTTAGGTTCTTTGCTGGTTCCCACTTTACTTTTGAAGGAAGAACTAATCGCGCTCAGGTGAGAGGTAAAAATCTCCGTAGTACCGCTACCATCAGCCCTAACCACTACTTTAATGGGTTGGTTGGGCAGTTTCGGATCCACCTGTCTCCAGTTAGTGATCTCGCCACTGAAGATTTTACCGAGGTTAGCCCGGGAAATTTGCAGGTTATTTACCCCGGGCAGATTATAAACCACGGCGACGGCTCCTCCGGCGGTGGGAACTAGCAGTAAACCGTTTTTCATCTGGCTTTTTTCCGAGGAGGAAGGAGCGGCATCGGAAGCCCCAAAATCGACGGTTCCGGCGATAAATTGCCGGACACCGGCACCGCTACCGACGGAATTATAGTTAACGGTGACACCAGTGGCGTTTTTATAGTCGGCAAAATAACGCTGGTATAGGGGCGCGGGAAAGGAGGCTCCCGCACCGTTCAGGGTTTGGGCGAGGGTTTCTCCCATCGTCCCTGCTAAGGCCGCTGCCGTGGCGAAGGAGACAGCACACACACGAGTTAGGGTAGCAGTTGAGAATATCATAAATTTTCCGGTTGAAGAATCCTGCACAATTGAAGAAAGTTGAACTTTCTTCAAGATATAGTTTAAGGCACAAATATTACTTTTAAATCTAGAAATATTGGGGATTTTTTTTGGTTAAGATTGGGTAAAATTTTGGTTAAGTTTAATTTAAAAATTCACAGCTTTTGGCAATAATTTAGATCGATCAAGACAAAAATCCATTGTATCTATTCAAGGATGAAATCTTAATTTAAACCATCTGTTGGGGAGAAATTGCCCGGACAAAGCTTTTTATCTAGGGTTTGCTGAATAAATCTAAAAATCTTGTTGGATAAGGCTTTTAGACTTTACACCCCACACCCCACACCCCACACCCCACACCCTGCCCCCACGAAAAACTTTTTCAGCAGACCCTATCTAGGTGTGTCAAGGCAAACAGGGCCACCGCTGCTTTTCGCTACTGTTAAGTTTGTTATCTTTTTGGTAGAATTTTTACATCAAATCAATTTTTTTTGAAATGATGGAGATAGATTTTTCTGACTCCCAGAAAAGCAAGGGGATGGATAAATGCTGATAAATCTCGATAAATTGCTCAAAAAGGCTCTTCTTTTTGTTAGTGCTGGTGTTTTAGCTGCTTGCGCTCCCGTTGACTTCCAATCAAACAAATCAATTATTATTGATGGGTCTAGCACCGTTTACCCGATCACCAAAGCTGTCGCCGATGAATACAAAAAACAAAAACAGCCGTCTGCGGATATAAGCGTCAAATTTTCGGGTACTACTGGCGGATTTCGGCAGTTTTGCGCTGGAAAAACCGATATTAGCAATGCTTCGCGACCGATTCGCAGCGATGAGATCGAAGCCTGTAATCGGAATAACATTAGATTTATCGAATTGCCGATCGCCTTTGACGCACTCACCATCGCAGTCAATAAAGAAAACAATTGGATTGACAGCATCACTTTAGAGGAATTAAAAAAAATCTGGGAACCTGCGGCCCAGGGTAAAATTACCAAGTGGAGTCAGGTGCGATCGGGATTACCGGATAAACCTCTCAATCTCTTTGGTGCGGGCAAAGATTCGGGAACTTTCGATTATTTTACGGAAGCGGTGGTAGGAAAAGAAGATGTTAGCCGCAGCGATTACGTTGCCAGTGAAGATGACGACACTTTAATCCAAGGAGTTAGTCAAGATGCCAACGCCCTGGGATATTTTGGTCTAGCTTACTACGAAAAACAAGCGGCGAACTTAAAAGCTTTAGCAATAGACAGCGGTAAAGGGGCTGTTTTGCCCTCCCGGGAAACGGTGCTACAATCCACCTATCAACCCTTAGCCCGTCCTTTATTTATCTACGTTAACGCCCAAAAAGCTCAGTCTAATAAAGATTTACAGCGTTTTGTCGAGTATTATCTCAGTCAATCTCAAAATATCGTTCAAGAGGTCGGTTATATTCCCCTGAGCGGTGAGCATTATCATTTAGCCAAGGTCACTTTCTTTAACGGGGAAGCGGGAACAGTTTTCGGGGGACACTCAAAATTCGATGTGACTTTAGCCGAATTACTGCGCCAGAAAGCCAAGTTTTAGAAACTTAAAATAGGGTGAGATTAACTCGCCCTATAAAATTTTATTTTAGCTATTATTGCTGTGATCTTAACCAAAACGACCGCTAACATAATCTCTAGTGGACTCTTGAGCGGGATTTTGAAAGATAACCTCGGTGCGATCATATTCCACTAAATAGCCTACTTTACCCCCTTTTGGGGTCGGTTCAGCATTATAAAAAGCCGTTAAATCAGAAACCCGCGACGCTTGTTGCATATTATGAGTAACAATAACTATAGTATATTGGGTTTTTAATTCGTGAATTAATTCCTCAATTTTTAGGGTAGAAATTGGATCGAGTGCCGCACAGGGTTCATCCATTAAAACAACTTCCGGTTTAACCGCAATAGCGCGGGCAATACATAACCTTTGTTGTTGTCCCCCCGATAAAGCTAAACCACTTTCTTTGAGTTTATCTTTAACATCATCCCAGAGAACGGCTTTTTTTAAAGATTCTTCCACTAATTGATCCATATCACCGATGTAACCATTTAAGCGCGCCCCAAAAGCGATATTTTCATAGATAGATTTAGGAAAAGGATTCGGTTTCTGAAAAACCATACCAATACGACTGCGTAACCCGATAGGATTAACGGAATTACCATAAATATCTTGACCGCGAAAGGTAACTTTTCCCTCAATTTTGGCACTTTTAACCAGATCATTCATGCGATTAAAACAGCGCAAAACCGTACTTTTCCCGCAGCCAGAGGGACCGATAAAGGCGATCACTTTTTTCTCAGGAATATCAAGGTTAACATCACGAACAGCGAGATTAGAACCGTAGTAAACATTTAAGTTTTTGGTTCTCAAAACCGCATCGGTAAAAACATCGGTACTATACATAATCTTTAAAAAAAAAGGAGATGGGTGTTTTTTTAGTGACTGGTAAACAGTAATCGGTAATCAGTGAAAAGAAAACTCCCAACTTGCCACTTCATACTGTTCACTGAAAACTCACATCTGATAACTGATAACTGATAACTGATAACTGATTTAGCCAAAACGTCCACTAACATAATCTTTAGTTGCTTGTTCTTGAGGATCACTAAAGATTTTGTCCGTATGATCAAACTCGACTAGATAACCAATTTTGCCACCTTTATCGGTGGGTTCAGCGTTATAAAAAGCCGTTAAATCTGCTACTCTAGTAGCTTGTTGCATATTGTGAGTAACAATAATAATCGTGTAACGTTCTTTTAATTCGTGCATTAACTCCTCAACTTTTAAAGTTGAAATTGGATCCAGTGCCGAACAGGGTTCATCCATTAATAATACTTCTGGTTGAGCGGCAATAGCGCGAGCAATACATAATCTTTGTTGTTGTCCCCCCGATAGGGAAAAACCGCTTTCTTTTAGTTTATCTTTTACTTCTTCCCAGAGAGCTGCCCGACGCAGGGAAGTTTCTACTAATTCATCTAAATCGCCTTTATAACCATTTAATCGCGCTCCGTAAACCACATTATCATAGATGGATTTGGGAAAAGGATTAGGGCGCTGGAACACCATACCGATATATTTTCTGACTTCGACCGGATCCACCTCTTGAGAGTAAATATCCTGGTTATGATAAAAAACTTTGCCGTCAATACGAAAACCGTGAATTAAATCATTGAGACGATTAAAACACCTGAGAATGGTACTTTTTCCACAGCCAGAGGGTCCGATAAAAGCGGTGACTTTATTTTTGGGAATATTGATCGAAACGTCTCGTACTGCTCGATAATTTCCATAGTAAATATTAGCCTTATCAACCTTTAAAACGGTTGCAGTTGATTGGGTAGTGCGATTAGTTAGCATAAATTATTGACCTTGAATTTGGATAATTGAGGAATTGGAAAGATAGGTAGATTTTTACTTAAATATCCCTTTTTACTTTTTCCTTGACTTAAGTAGGGAGGCACAATTATTTGTAGGATGGGTTAGCGATAGCGTAACCCATGCGGGCGTTGGGTTTCATGCTTCAACCCAACCTACGTTCTTTTTCCTTGACTTAATAGGTTTTCTGGCGCGTGGCTAAACGGGATAAAATGTTAGTTACCAACACCAAAAGCACCAGAATTAAAGCACCTGCCCAAGCTAATTGCTGTTGGGGGGCAAAAGGGGCAGTAGCAAAGTTGAAAACTAAGACCGAAAGGGTGGCAATCGGTTCAAAGACACCCCGGGGCCAAAAGTTAGAGAATAATGCCGTAAAAATTAAAGAGGCCGTTTCTCCAGCAGCCCTAGCAATTGCTAAAGTCACACCGGTTAAAATAGCGGGAACAGCGGCAGGAAGGACGATTTTTAGGACGGTTTGGTAGTTATAGGCCCCTAAACCCATGGCCGCCCAGCGGATGTCTTGGGGAACGATTTTTAAAGCCTCATCGGTGGTTCTAATAATAGTGGGTAACATTAACACCGCTAAACCGATCGAACCGGCAAGGGCAGAAAAGCCTAAAAGGGCTGTTCCTTCGCCAAATAAGGGGGCAACTAGCAAACCGTAGGCGAAAACCCCGACAATAATCGAAGGGACACCCGCTAAAACGTTGGTAGCAAAGCGCACACCCTGGGCAAGTTTATTATCACCGCTAAATTCCGAGAGATAAACCGCCGCTAAAACGCCAATGGGAACCGCGATCGCTGTGGCGAGGGCGACGACGATAATTGTCCCTAAAATGGCGTTAGCGATGCCTCCTCCTCCTAACCCCGGCGGTGGCGGTAATTTGGTAAAGAGATTGGCGTTTAAACGGCCCACCCCTTGCACAAAAACGAAGCCTAGGACGGCAAAAAGGGGAATCACGGTGACGGCTAAACATAAACCCGATAGGACGGTCATAATTGTCCCCAATAGCGATCGAGGACTACTCGGTTTCTTTTTGAGATTATTGCCTAAATTCGCACTATCCATATCAGTTATCAGTGAACAGTAATCAGTTATCAGTGAACAGTAATCAGTAATCAGTAAACAGTGATTAGTAAACAGTAAACAGTGAAAAGTGAAAAGACAGCAGTAAACTGCCATTTGATGATGATCACTTAATACATACTGCTCACTTAAAACTCAAAACTTAAAACTGATAACTGATAACTGATAACTGATGGCTTAATACTTAGCTTTAACGCGATTAACGATTAATTCGGCGAAGATATTGACTACTAGGGACAAAACCAAGAGAACAAAACCTGCATACATTAAAGCTGATACTTGCATTCCCGATGCTTCGGCGAATTGGTTAGCCAATAAGGAAGCGATCGTGTTAGCGGGGGCGAGAATAGAGGCACTAATGCGGTTAGAATTGCCGATAATCATCGTTACTGCCATGGTTTCCCCTAAAGCGCGCCCTAAAGCTAACATAATCCCCCCGACAATCCCGGAAAAAGCGGCGGGAATTAATACCCGAAAAATTGTTTCCCAACGGGTGGCCCCCAAACCGAGGGAAGCTTGCCGCAAATCTGGCGGTAAAGCGGCCAAAGAGTCGCGAGAGATAGCGATAATAATCGGCAGGATCATAATTGCTAAAATAACCCCCGCCGGTAACATTCCAGGACCCCCTAAAGGAGTACTAAACAGAGGAATCCAACTAAAATTAGCATTTAGCCAGTTACCAAGGGGTCTGAGGATAGGAATCAGCACGAAAATACCCCATAATCCGTAAACAACACTGGGAATGGCGGCCAAAAGTTGTACGAGAAAAACCAAAATTGTCCGCGCATTTAAGGGAATAAAATCTTCGCTTAAAAAAATGGCCGAACCGATACCGAGGGGAACAGCAATCAGGAGGGCAATCAGAGAACTAACGAGAGTTCCGTAGATAACGGGCAGAACTCCGAATTCTTCGCGACCGCGCACGGGATTCCAAGCACTACTGGTCAAAAATCCCAGACCAAAGGTTTGAATCGCCGGTAAAGCCCGAATAAAAATCACTAGGGCAATTAGGAGCAAAATTAGCCCAATAGCGATGGCAAAGGCGGTAGTTAATCCAACAAAGCCTTTATCGAGGATTTTTTCCGATTCTGGACGTTCTTTAAAATTTGAGTCGGGTGAAACTGTGGGCGCACTCATGATTAGGGTTTAAATCCAGCTAGTTTGCGGTAGCTAAGGTCGAAATTGGCCTTTCTCCATTATTATTGTAACTTTGAATACATTTTTTCGGCTACTAATCCACCTTGATTGTGTAATCGGGATAGATGACATCGGCGGCGGCGGCTACTCGTTCGCGGACATTTTTCGGTAGGGGAATATAACCAAGGGCGGCGGACTGTTCCTGTCCCTGATTGAGTCCAAATTCGATCATCGCCTCCATAGCTAAAGCTTTTTGGGGATCGTTGTATTTTTTATAAACCAACATCCAACTATAGGTGACAATGGGGTAGGAATTTTCCCCCGGGGGATCAACGATAAAAGCCCGCAGATTTTCGGGTAATTCCACCGTGGCTAAGGTGGCAGCGGCGTTAGTTTCATTGGGGATAACGAATTGACCGGCTTGGTTTTGTAAAGTGGCCATGGGCAGCTTATTATTTTTAGCGAAACCGTACTCGATATAGCCAATCGAGCCTTGATTTTGTTGAATTAGGGCAGTTACACCTTCATTTCCTCTACCGCCGAGAAATTTACCTTTTTTGGTCGGCCATTGTACGGCTTTTCCTTCACCGATACTTTTTTTCCATTCGGGACTAACGGCGCTTAAAAACTTAGTAAAAACTCCCGTCGTCCCGCTACCGTCTGCCCGGTGAACTACGGTAATTTCTTCATTGGGTAGTTTTAAATCGGGGTTATCGGCGGCGATTTTGGCATCGTTCCAACGGGTAATCGTGCCTAAAAAGATGCCTACATAGGCTTCCCTACTTAGTTTCAGCCCTTCTACTCCGGGTAAATTATAAGCCATAACGATGCTTCCCGCCGTCATCGGTAGCAGTAAAACCCCGCGGCTAACTCTGGCCATATCCTCGTCACTCATGGCCACATCGGAAGCGCCAAAATCGATCGTACCTTGGATAAATTGTTCGACTCCCGCCCCGCTACCGGTAGATTGATAGTTAATTAGTAGTTTAGAAAATAGTTGATTGATGGTGACAAACCAGTTTTGATATAGGGGTGCAGGAAAAGAAGCGCCCGCACCATTGAGGGCGACCTCTCCTTGCAGAGGAACTTGGGCGATCCTATTGCTTCCCTCTCCACTGGTTCCCGCCGTATCACCGCCCCCACAAGCGGTTAAAGTCGCTGTTAAAGTCGCTAGGGATAAGGCTGTTAGTAAATGGGTTCTGTTTTTGCTGAGCATAGGATTAATTTTGATCCGTAAACTGCCTTAAATCTTACGCTAAAACCTACCACGCCTTGGTAAAGAATAGGTTAAGAAGTGAATAAAAAAACATAATCTATTGTCAAGAAAAATTTTCTCGATAACTAGACAAAAATCTCAACTTCTTTTACTATCTATTTTGACTAAACATTAGTTTTAAGTAGGGAGGCACAATTATTTGTAGGATGGGTTAGCGGTAGCGTAACATAATCGGGCGTTGGGTTTCATGCTTCAACCCAACCTACGTTCTTCTTTTACTATTTATTTTGACTAAACATTAGTTTTAAGTCGCGGGTAAAGCCGCTGACTTTTCCAGTTTAGATTAGGTTTTTCTCTTTCCCTATCATTGTAGTGACGTAAAAACAACCAAGAAAAGATTAAGGTTTTTAGTCATCATCCCTCAGCCTTGAATCAGTTATCAGTTATCAGTTATCAGTTATCAGATGTGAGTTTTCAGTTCACCGATTACCGATTACAGCAAAAAACTCCCCAACACCCAACACCCAAATCCCACTTCCCCACTGATAACTGAAAAGTCTCCCCAATACCCGTTTTTACTTTCTCCTTTTCACACCTATGCTAGAAATTTTTACTCAGCTATCTCGTCCGACCAAAGTAGTCGCAATTGTCCTAGGAACTGCTCTACTTTTACCCGCTTGTGCCAATATTAATCCTCAAGACCTAAAACCAATTAAAATCGATGGTTCGAGTACCGTAGCACCAATTACTGACAAAGTTCTCGAAGATTTTAAAGCTAATACCCCTAACAAAGCTTTGGCTGATGTTAAAATTGACGCTAATATTTCAGGAACTGGCGGCGGTTTTAGAAAATTTTGTGCAGGAGAAACCGATATTAATAATGCTTCTCGGCCGATTTCTGTGGAAGAATTAAAAGAATGTGATGCTAATAAGGTCAGATTTATCGAACTACCGATCGCATTTGATGCTTTAACCGTGGTAGTCAATCCCGAAAATAACTGGCTTGATGATATTTCCACCACAGAATTAAGAACTATTTGGGAACCAGCGGCCGAGAATAAAATCAAACGTTGGAATCAAATTAATCCCGCTTGGCCCGACCAACCGATTACCCTTCACGGGCCCGGTAAAGATTCAGGAACCTACGATTTCTTCAGTGAGGTAATTAACGGCAAAGATACCAGTCGTGGGGACGTTAATTTTAGTGAAGATGACGAAGCTTTAGTTAATGCCGTCAGTCAAGATCCCAACGCTTTGGGATATTTTGGCCACGCTTATTATGAACAAAATCGGGATCAATTAAAAGCTTTGAAAGTTAACGGTATTGAACCAACTCGCGGCAATGTAGAGGATAGTAAATATCAGCCTTTATCTCGTCCTTTGTTTATTTATGTTAATGCCCAAAAAGCCCAAGAGAATCCCGCTTTAGAGAAATTTGTCGAACATTATCTCGATCGAGTTCCCAATTTATTAGATACTATTGGTTATATTCCCCTACCGAATGAGGCCTATCATTTGGCACGGGTACAGTTGCAAAAATTTGAGATAGGAACGGTTTTTGATGGCCGACCTCAACCCAATTTAACCATCGGGGAATTACTTCGTAAACAAGCCCAATTTGAAGCTAAATAGGGTTTGCGGCAAAAAGTAGGGGCGAAGCATTCGGATAGAAAATCTACGGTTTCACCGATAGGTTATTGCCCGAATGCTTCGCCCTTACAGGACTCTCAAAATCTTGCACCTGTGGGGGCGAAACAGTACCCTAAAACTCTTACCTCGTCTATATTTCACATTTATTCAGCAAACCCTAAGTAACGATTCCCATCTGGTAGGAAAATATAGCGTTTCCTGTTCGCAAGAGGTACATTGTCGATGGTGAAAAGCTTAATCAGCAAAGGTTTGACTGTGCCACACAGGTGTGAGAAACGCTATACATAAGGATTTTCCTGCTCCTATCTGCCCCCTAATATAGCAAGAGGTTTGCCAATTTAAAGCAACAGAGATACAGAAAAAAAAAGAGGGGATAAACCCCCCAGCGTATCGAGAAACTTGTTAATTAACCTTTCGGTGTCGCCCCAAATTGTTCGATGAGGATAGAAGTTAACAGCGATTTTAGATCTTCACAGGGAATCCCTTTTTGTACACAACTTCCCAGGTGGGCATCTTTACCCACTTTACCCCCCATGTAGATGTCAACTCCTTCCACGGTTTTGCCGTCTTTGCGCGCTTTTGTCCCCATCAAACCGATATCGGCCACTTGGGGTTGTCCGCAGGAGTTAGGGCAACCGGTCCAATGGATCCGCACACCCCGGGGGATATTTAATTCAGCATCTAACTGACTAATCAAGTCCACAGCCTTATTTTTGGTTTCAATCAGGGCAAAATTGCAGAATTGCGCCCCCGTGCAGGAAACGAGCGCTCGTTGTAAAGGAGTGGGATTGGGGGTAAACTTAGCCAGTAAAGGCTCGGTTAAAAGAGTCGGCATATTTTCAGCCGCTATATTGGGAATAATCACGTTTTGTTCCACGGTTAAACGCAATTCTCCGCTGCCATACACTTCGGCAATCCGGGCTAAATCGAACATATCATCGGCAAATAGACGACCAACGGGAATACAAAGACCGACATAGCTCAATCCCTCCTGTTTTTGGGGGAAAACTCCTAAATGATCCCGTTTTTCCCAGTCGATTGCGTCTTTTTCGGCTGCCGTTGCCAAGGGATAACCTAACTGATTGGCCACCCGGGTGCGGAATTCCTCAATTCCCCACTCATCAATTAACCACATTAAACGGGATTTTTGACGATTGGCGCGTAATCCGTTATCGCGGTAAACTTCCAAAATTCCTCGGCATAAATCCACCACTTCCTGATTCGGTCTCACCCAAACATTCATGGGAATTGCCGCTTCACAGCGTTTAGCCGAGAAAAAGCCACCCACCACAACATTAAAGCCTAATTCTCCCTCTTTATAGGCAGGAACAAAGGCAATATCGTTAATTTCCGCATGAACCGAGTTATCCCGTCCCCCCTCGATGGCAATATTAAATTTGCGGGGCAGATTGCTAAATTGATAATTACCTTGACCGTAGTTGGTAATCATATCTTGGACTTTTTGGACTAATTCCCTAGTGTCAATTAATTCATCTGCGTCTAGTCCCGCCATGGGTGAACCGGTAATATTTCTGACATTATCCATGCCCGATTGTACCGAAGTCATGCCCACGGATTTTAGTCGTTGGAAAATATCAGGAATATCTTCGATACGAATACCGCGTAATTGTAGGTTTTGACGAGTAGTAATATCGGCATTACCATCATCACCGTAACGCTGCACGATTTCCCCTAAAACTCGCATTTGCTCACTGCTGAGAATGCCGTTAGGAACCCGCAAACGCATCATGAATTTGCCCGGGGTGACGGGACGATAAAAAACCCCTACCCATTTTAAGCGATGTTCTAAATCGGTTTTATCCATCGCTTCCCAACCGATTTGGGCAAAATGCTCCAGTTCATCTTTAATGGCTAATCCGTCTTTTTCGGCTTTAAATTTCTCGAATTTATTGAGAGTTGTTCCATCTTTTTCAGGTGCTTGTACCACGAATCTATCTCCTTACTGGTCTGTGGGTGCAATTGTTCTAGTTGGTGCGGGTTAGAAATGAAGAAATCGGGATTTAACAATAAGTATTCTTTAAAATACCGTCGTCATTAGCAAAAATTTAGTAATTTACCTAGTCTCTATTTGTTATTTAATTCGTTTTAAGTTGGATAATTTTGTATTGTTTGTAACAGAAATCCGCTCACCATCGTGTTTAGGCATTTATATCATGCAGTAAGTGCATTAAGGTGGGGTGTGGGGTGTGGGGTGTGGGGTGTGGGGTGTGGGGTGTGGGGTGTGGGGTGTGGGGTGTGGGGTGTGGGGAGAATAAATAAAGGCAATCTCCCGACTCCCGACTCCTGAATACTGGCTCCTGAATACTGGCTCGGAGTCTATTGCCCTTGCCTAGCGGTTCAGGGGGTATTGTGTAAAAATAAGAAAAGATCGGTTTTTTTTTACTAAACCTATGGCCACTTCTTCCATTGCCGTTAGAGAATTACCTCTCTTTCCCCTTCCCGAAGTTGTTTTATTCCCGGGTCGTCCCCTGCCCCTGCACATCTTCGAGTTTCGCTATCGGATTATGATGAATACGATATTGGAAGAAGATCGCCGTTTTGGGGTCTTAATGGTAGATCCAGCCACGGGAGAAATCGCTAAAGTCGGCAGTTGTGCGGAAGTTGTCCGTTGTCAACGTCTTCCAGATGATCGGTTAAAAATTCTCACCATCGGTCAACAGCGCTTCCGTGTCCTAGAATACGTCCGGGAAAAACCCTATCTCGTCGGTTTAGTGGAGTGGATTGAAGATGTCCCCACCACCCAAGATCTGCGACCTCTGGCCACAGAAGTGGATCGACTGCTGCGGGATGTGGTTCATCTATCAGCCAAATTAACCGCTCAAAAAATTGAACTCCCCGACGATTTGCCCAGTCTTCCCCTGGAATTATCCTACTGGGTGGCGGGTAATCTCTACGGTGTGGCCGGGGAACAACAGGCTTTATTGGAAATGCTCGATACAGTCAGTCGTCTGCAACGAGAATCGGAAATTCTCACCTCAACCCGCAATCATCTGGCCGCTCGCACGGCTCTTAAAGATGCTTTAAATTAATAATCTTGAGGTTTTTCAACTTCGGGAGATGGCAGTGGCCGTCTTATTTCAGTGAACAGTAAACAGTAATCAGTGAACTGATAACTCATACTAAATCCGTTGAGTATAGGCTACATATCAGGACAGGCAAAAGGCAATAGGCAATAGGCAAAAGGAGCAATAGATAATCAGTTTTTAATAACCAGATTTAGTATCACATCTGAAAACTGATGACTGACCCACTGATGACTGACCCACTGATGACTGACCCACTGATAACTGTTAATCTGGGGATTACCTAATGTTTACCTTGATACAGTAAAGTGGGGTTAAAATTGTTAGCCCCTCACCCAGGAGAACTTTGATCATGTTGCTGACCTATAATCCCAGCGTCTCACCCTTCGGAGAAGACTATAGCGAGAGTCGTCGGCTCCATTTTTATGATCGCGGGGAAAATATTCCTCTGGTGGTCGATGGAGTCTGGCAAGTTTATCGGGGTATGGCGCAACTAAGTCAAGTATCTGAGAGTGGAGAGGAAATTTTACTAGGCTGGGCCCATTCATCCCACTTTTTTGGCTTAAATTTGACCCATCTAGAATCCTATCACGCCAGAGCCTTGTCGGAACTGTACCTAAAATGGTACACGATCGCCGAAGTCGAAAATTCGGCGGAATTAACTAGGATGATGTTAAATCAAATGATCCGTCGTCAACAACAAACGGAATCGCTTCTTGCGATCGCAGGACTCAAACGAGTGGAGGAGCGTCTCCAGCAGTTACTACAGTTATTAAAGCGGGAAATGGGAGAACCAATCGCCCAAGGCAGTCGTTTAAAGATCCGTTTAACCCATCAAAATCTCGCCAATGCTATCGGTACCACGAGGGTAACGGTGACGCGTTTGTTAGGCGAATTTCAGCGTCAGGGATGGGTGAGCAGCGATTGCGATCGCCATTTAATTATTCACGATTAAGTCAGTCCCCCCCATAATAAGTACCTAAGCAAAATTAATTACACATATCTAACCACCTCTTGCCTCCTGCCTTTTGCCTTTTGCCTATCTTCACTAGGAAATTAATTTTGCACGACTACTTAGACTCCCCGCGCAAGTCCACTAATTGCCAAGCTAATTTAGCGGCCCCCACCATCCCGGCGCGATTACCTAACTCGGCCGTTAATACCTCTAATCCTTCTCTGGAACTAGGTAACACCCGTCCTTCGATTTCTGTGAGCAGAGAGGGAAAGAAAAACTTAGCACTGGCGCTAATGCCGCCGCCGATAATGACCGCCTCTGGGGTGAGAATATAGAGTAAACTGGCGATACCAGCCCCCAGTAAACAGCCGTAACCCTGCCAGAATTCTAAAGCCTCTCGATCGCCTTTTTCGGCCAATTCTGCCAATTGCTTCGGTTCTTTGCCGGTCATCCGGCGAATAGCTTGCCGGGAGACGTATTGTTCCAAGGAACCCCGATTACCGCTATTGCACAATGGACCGTCAAAATTAAGGGTTATTAAGCCTAATTCCGCGGCCGTTCCCTTGCTGCCGACAAATAAGTTACCATCGAGGATAATTGCCCCTCCTACTCCCGTCCCCAAGGTCAACAGGATCAAGTTTTGAAACCGTTTGCCCGCTCCTAACCAAGCTTCCCCCAAACCGGCACAATTGGCATCATTGGCTAAAATTGTCGGCATTCCCGTACTTTCTTCTAACCAATCGGCGAGGGGAATATCCCGCCATCCTGCCAAATTAATCGCTATTTTGGCAATTCTTCCCTGAGCATCCGCCGGTCCCGGCGTTCCCACACCGATGGCTTGACAACTTTTATCTAAATTTACTTGACAAATGCCTTGATGTATGGTATGAGCGACTTCTTTGGGTGTAGCGGGTTGGGGAGTGGGCAAGGTGAGAGATTCGAGACAATTGCCCTCTTGGTCAAATTTACCAATTTTAATCGCAGTTCCACCTAAATCGACACCTATTACTGTTTTCACCATCGGGCTTTTCTTGTTACTCTGGGAATAGCTAAGTAGGGAGGCACAATTATTTGTAGGATGGGTTAGCGGTAGCGTAACCCATGCGGGGGTTGGGTTTCATGCTTCAACCCAACCTACGTTCATCTTATATTTAATTCCACCCACCCACTTAGGTTTATTATCACTCTTTTTGGCGGTTTTTTCGCGGTTAGATGTGATTGAGGATAATTCGGCTAAACTGGCAAAACTAGCTGATTGATTAGCCCCAATTTCTCCTATAGTTTGGATACCTGCAGCTTAACTCCTGATTTTTCCCCATTTTTAAAATGATGAATATTACCATTTCAAATCTCTACGATAGCGATTATCAACTTTGGTTAGAGTCCACTATCAACCAATTGCGTCAAGGGGATTTTCAAGCGGTAGATTGGCAGAATTTATTAGAGGAGTTAGCAGATTTGGGTAAAAGTGAACGACGAGCATTAGAAAGTTTATTAACTCGACTTTTAGAACATTTACTGAAGTTAACTTACTGGCAATCCCAACGGGATTATAATCAAGCTGGATGGAAAAAAGAAATTCGCAATTTTCGTATTCAGATCAAAAAAATTCTCAAAGATAGTCCCAGTTTAAAGTCCTATTTAAGGGAAATTTTGCCGGAATGTTATCTCGATGCTCGCAATCTGCTTATTGACGAAACCGAATTAGATGCCAGTATTTTCCCTCTGGAAGTGTTAGCTAATCTAGAGGAGATTCTCGCTGAAAATTGGCTGCCGGATTGGGAAGCTATCGGCAATGATTCTGAAAAGTGCAATTAAGGAGTAAAAAATGATGAATATTACCATTTCAAATCTCTACGATAGCGATTATCAACTTTGGTTAGAAAACACTATCAACCAATTGCGTCAAGGGGATTTTCAAGCAGTAGATTGGCAGAATTTATTAGAGGAGTTAGCAGATTTGGGTAAAAATAATCGACGAGCATTAGAAAGTTTATTAACTCGACTTTTAGAACATTTACTGAAGTTAACTTACTGGCAATCCCAACGAGATTATAATCAAGCAGCATGGAAAGGGGAAATTAGAACCTTTCGGAAACAAATCAAGAAAATACTGAGAGATAGTCCCAGTCTCAAACCCTATTTATCCGAGATACTTGAGGAATGTTACAGCGATGCTCGGGAGATAATTATTGATATCACCCAATTAGATGCCAGTATTTTCCCTGTGGAAGTGTTAGCTAGTCTAGAGGAGATTCTCGCTGAAAATTGGCTGCCGGATTGGGAAGCTATCAGCAATGATTCTGAAAAGTGCAATTAAGGAGTAAAAAATCATGAATATTACTATCCCAAATCTCTACGATAGCGATTATCAACTTTGGTTAGAGTCCACTATCAACCAATTGCGTCGGGAGGATTTTCAAGCAGTAGATTGGCAGAATTTATTAGAGGAGTTGGCAGATTTGGGGAAAAATAATCGACGAGCGCTTAAGAGTCTCTTAACTCGACTTTTAGAGCATTTACTGAAGTTAACCTACTGGCAATCCCAACGAGATTACAACCAAGCAGCATGGAAAAAAGAAATCAGGAATTTTCGCCTACAAATTGCTGATCTTTTAGAAGATAGTCCCAGCTTAAAGTCCTATTTAAGGGAAATTTTAGCAAAATGTTATCTCGATGCTCGCCATCTACTTATTGACGAAACCCAATTAGATGCCAGTATTTTCCCTGTGGAATTGTTAGCTAGTCTAGAGGAGATTCTCGATCAAAATTGGCTGCCGGATTTTCGGGAGACATAAACAGCGATAAATCTTCCCAAGCAAACTAAAGATTAGCTTCACCTACCCGGTTTACAAACATTATAATCTTCGTGAGAGATGACCGCTTCCGGGACGAGGAGATTGCCGTGGTCGCGACAGATGAGGCGATAATTGCGGGTAACGGGGATACTGATAATAAAGCGATCGTGTCGCAATCGTTTACCGTGGAAATCTCGATAATTGCGGTGATCTTGCAATCCTTGCAGGATTTCCCTAGCTTTAAGTACCACATTTTTCGGTAATTCCCGCAGATCGATCGGATCTTGCGAAAAAGTGGCTTCCCAAGCATTTTTTTGACGTTTTCTTTCTTCCCACGCGGCATCTAGTTGAGCGCAATGATGGCAGACTTGGCCATAACCCTTGTGACCACAGGGAAACTTCTTCTTTCTTCTGGACATAATACCATCTGTCTGTGAGGCTGTGAGAGAGTATTCAAAAGCGGTAAAGCTTGCTTCACTTTTGGCAGATGGAGAAGAAAGTCTTTACCTAGTGATTATCTATACTTACCAGCATACAGGGATCGATCCCTCGTTTGGCCATTGACCAGCAAGAAAGTTGATCTTGGTTAGTTGAGGCTGCTGTCACCGACAAGATTAAGGCTGCTTAGAATAATTCCCATTCTTGGGTTCTTAAACGTTTGAGAATGGCCAAACGGCTGCTAAAATAATTGGCGCACAGACGACTATAATCGGTTAAACGCAGGTTATTTAAGCTAATTGACCAAGACCAAATATAGGCCGCTTGGGTGAGATACTGAAGACAAGATAATTCACCATCGGTTAAAGGCACTGTTTCATCGTAGCCTTGGATGAAACCATGGCGAACCTGGCGATTTAAGCCGGATTGTAGGGAAACTTGCAGAAATTTAGCGATATCAAAAACTCGCCAACCATAACCGCACTGATCGAAATCAAATAGGGTCATCTGATTATCAGGGGTGATATGCACATTACCACTATGAGGATCGCCCCAACAAATGCTCCAATAGGGAGATTCTGTCGGTAATTTAGCGGTTTCTTCCTCTATTTCCCCAATGGTTTCTAAAACACAGTCTAGGTCGCTCGGTCGTTGGTGCAGAAAAGGTGCGATAATTTGCAGGGAATCGTCGAGAAGATATTTGAGGTTGAGGGGATGACGATAGGCTAGGGGTTGAAAATCTGCGGTCACCCGATGTAAATTAGCCACGATCGCCCCTAAATGATAGGCTTGTTCTATATCTATGTCCCCAATAGCAATTCCTCCAGGAGCATAGGGAAAGAGGACGGCGTAACGTTTCCCTTCCGGAGCCTTAATTTCTACGGATAAATCACCGTTTTTGGTGCGAATTGGCGCAGCGACGGGAACCTGAGAGCGATCGAGATAATCTAATAATTCTAACTCGAAGTCTATTTCCATTTTGCTGCGCCAATGGCAGTGAGACACGCGCAAGATGTAGGGAGTTGTCAGGGTTTCGAGGAGATACACATCACTTAAACCCCGATGCCAAAATTGACAATTTTTCGGTACATCAATCTCGTAACGAGAAAAAACTAAATCTGCTAGGGCAGCAGGAGCAAGAGTGGAGTAGAGTGTGGGAAAAGTCCATTCTCCAGTCCGAAAATTGGCAGCGGGAGAACTAGAAGGCAGTAAATTGAGCGAAGCCTGAAAAGTCGTCACGGTTCCCTCCCGATGCAAGTATGGACAACGCTCGCATCATCCTATTTCATAGCCCACATATATTACAAATTGGTTCGAGCGCTCCGTATATTTCGCTACATTCCTCTGACTTGAAAGAGGGTGTAGGGTCTGGGGTGTGGGGTGTAGGGAAAGAAACCTCTTTCATCTGTGGGGGTGAAAATTTTTTCATCGGGACTGACTCCTTACCCCACAGTTAACTTTACTTTTGTCCAACTACTTATCAGTACCCCAAAAATTAATATAGGAGCTGCTGAAAAAGTCTTTGAGTGGGAACGTTGGAACAGTTTTTGATGCTTTAACATCTACCTACTAACCGCCGATTCTAACATAGTAATTGTTCCCCGATTAGCATCAAATTCTACTGCAATACCAATAGCTAGAGTCTCGATAATCTCCAAATGTCCGATCATCAAACCTAAACAAGCGGGAATTTTTAAGGGTTGGATATATTCTCGGATCACTTCTTCTAAAGTCAGGGAACCATAGTCACTATCGGCGCTACAATTGCTACATTGACCGAAGATAAACCCAGCTAAATTATCGAGAATTCCCGCTAATTTTAATTGATTTAACAGGCGATCTATTTCATAAATATCTTCACCAATATCTTCTAAAAATAGGATAGCACTGGTAAAATCTGGTAGATAGGGAGAACCTGCGATCGAGGCTAAAGTGGTTAAATTACCACCGATTAATTTACCTTTTGCTTGACCTTTAGTAATAGTTTGAATCCGATTTTTTACCCGCATTAAACGATTGGCATCATCGGGATCGGGAATATTTCTAAAAGTCAACTTTTCCCCGGAAAATAAAACCTGTCGAAAGCTTTCAGTTTGAGCGGTGCGCCAACTAGAAAAGCCATTGGGAGCATGGAAAGTAACTAAACCAGTTTTGGCATAAATAGCTAATAACAAAGAAGTTATATCACTAAAACCACAGATAATTTTCGGATGACGGACAATTAAATCGTAGTCGAGATAAGGTAATAAACGAGCGCTTCCCCAACCGCCGCGAATTGGTAAAATTAAGGCAATATTATCATCGGCAAAAAATTGATTTATATCCGCGGCTCGCTCCCTATCTTTACCGGCTAGATAACCATAACGATCTAAAGCGTGTTGACCAACTTTTGGGACTAATTTTAAAGCTTTAACTGCTTCAATAACTATATTCAAATCATCTTCTTTAAAAGTTGCCCCCGCCGGACTAATAATACCCACTCCGTCCCCCGGTTGTAGATGTGGCGGTTTAATTAGAGGAAAATTATTGCTAATAACTTTTCTGGTAATTAGGGAAAAACTAACAGCAGTTAGAGCGGAATTAGTGAGAAATTGACGGCGCTTCATCCTGATAGTTTTTAGAAAAATTGCAAGGGAAATAAGAATTTAAGTAGGTAGGCGTTAAAAATTATCAGATGCCCCCCTTATTAAGGGGGGATCGAGGGAAAAAAAAGTTTTCACAATTGCCCCAGCTAAGAGGACAATTAATGCCCAAACCTGATATTTTTGGTTTCCTTCTAATGAGTTTAGTCGATTTTCTATTCCATCAACTTTTCCCGTTAACACCGCTTGTCCTACCTTTAAATCCGTCACATCTTTTTGTAACGAATCGATTTTTCCCTCCATCCGCGTCAAGATAGTTTCTAGGGAATAAGTAACCGTTTCCTGAGATTGATTCATTTGTTCAAGACCTTTTAGTTAATTGTTGCCCTAGAAAAGCCATTATGCTTCCGATTTTGCCATATCGCGAATGATATCACCGCGAGTGATAATACCAATTACTTTGTGGGTTTCTTCCTCAATCACCGGTAAACGACGCACATGACGATCATACATTAACGAGGCCGCTTCTTTCAAAGGGCGATCGGCTGTGATACTAATAGGTTTATCGGTCATTACTTCCCCCACGGTTTGACCGAGAGCTTTATGGAGTAATTTCTCGTGACGGCTAGGATTTTGTAGATAGATGACGCTATCGAGAAGCATAATGTAAGGAGGAGCTTCTACTCCCGTTTCCTGCCACATAAGGTCAGTTTCGGAGATAACCCCAATCAGTCGTGTATTGTCATCCACCACAGGTAAACCACTAAACCGCTTTTCGGCCAAAATCTTCACTGCTTCAGACAGAGAAGTGTTAGCGGTGACGGTGATGGGATTGGGAGTCATGATATCGGCAACTGTTTTCGTCATCTTAGCGACCTGCGATAATAATGCTTTCTGTCTCCATCTTATCATTAGGGTAATCAGTCACCGCTTAATTATAGACCTCTTGTAAAAATCAAAAATTGTTGTTAGGGTTAGGAGTCAGTAGTCAGTAGTCAGTAGTCAGGAGAATTAAGAATGAATAATAATCAATTAAATGGTCTATTTATAGATTTTATGCGATTTAATCCTTATTTTTGAGGTTTTTGAACCCTCAAAAATTAATTATGCAAGAGGTTTTAAGCTAAGACGCATTTAAACCGCTTATTCTTAGATTAGCCGAACCTCCCCTAATCCCTTTACTGTTGCCTTTTGCCTCTTGCCTTTTGCCTCGTCTCAACAAGCAATTTAAATTACGAACAGCTTATGACTATTCTTCAATCTTCGGGCGAGAAAATGGTATAAGATAAAAAGGAAATGGGATATTAATTTAGTTAGTTGACAAGGAAAAAGAAAAATGATCGCTCAACCTCAATACCCAGAAAGAATGACCCCGGAAGAGTATCTAGAATGGGAAGCTACCCAGGAATGTCGCCATGAATATATTGATGGGGAAATTATCGCCATGACTGGGGGTAGTCTGCCCCATAATGATATTACCTTGAATTTTTATACTGCTTTAAGACTTCATCTCCGTCCGCGAGGCTGTCGGGTGAATGTATCTGATGTGAAAGTACAAGCTAATAATAGTCGTTATTTTTATCCCGATTTGGTGATTAGTTGCGATTCTAGGGATAGAGAATCTCGTAATTTTATTCAACATCCACAAGTGATTATTGAAGTGCTTTCCCCTAGCACAGGAAACTATGATCGCACCAAAAAGTTACAATATTATCGTCAGATTGCCAGTTTACAAGAATACGTTTTAGTCGATACCGAATCGATCAGTGTTGAGGTTTATCGCCGCGGTGAAGATAAAATCTGGTTTTACTGCGCTTATAGTCAAGGGGAAGAAATTATTCTATCTAGTCTCGATTTTCACTGTGCGATCGAGTTACTCTATGAAGGGATAAGTTTCGATTAAAGAAAGTTTACAAAAAGGTCAAACCTTCCTAGACTTAAAATAAATACGTCCCGATTGTTTCGATAAATTCTATGTTACCGCCCCTATTAGTTCTTGATCCCTTGTTAGAAAACTGGTTACGAGAAGATCTCGGTAGAGGCGATCGCACCACCCAAGCAATTTTCTTCGGTCATGCTAAAATCGGTCAAGCTAGTTGGATTGCCAAGGAAGCGGGAGTTATTGCTGGTTTACCCGTAGCTGAACGAGTTTTTCAACTGCTTAACCCCACTATTCACTTTACCCCCACCGTTGCCGAGGGGGAATTCTGCCCCGAGTCTAAAGTTATTGCTGAGATAGAAGGTTCCTTCGATGCGCTGTTAATCGGGGAAAGAGTCGCTTTAAATCTTGCCATGCGCTTGAGTGGGATTGCTAGTGCCACTCGTCAGTATGTGGAGAAAATTGCCGATTTATCGACAAGATTGGTGGATACTCGCAAAACTACCCCCGGATTGCGAATTTTAGAAAAATATGCCTCCAGTATCGGTGGCGCTATTAACCATCGTTTGGGGTTAGATGATGCAATTATGATTAAAGATAATCATATTCAAGCAGCGGGCAGCATTGAGGAAGCAGTGCGTCGTGTACGGCAAAATATGCCCTATCCTCTCACAATTGAGGTAGAAACCAGCCAATTAGAAGAAGTGAATCAGGCCCTGCAGCAGCAGGTAGAGATCATTATGTTAGATAATATGGATTTAGAGATGATGCAAACTGCTGTGGAGATGATCCGCAATTTTAATAGTAAAACCAAAATAGAAGCATCGGGAAATATTACCCTCGATCGCATTCGCAACGTTGCCGAAACAGGAGTAGATTATATTTCCACTAGCGCCCCGATTACCCGTTCTACTTGGTTAGATATTAGTATGAGAATTGATTAAAAAGCTATATCAGTTATCAGTTATCAGTTATCAGTTATCAGTTGTCAGTTATCAGTTTTGATCACTGACTCCTATCTATTCTAACCTCGATCGCATCGCCAATATTTAGGTGTAATTGCTTTTGGGCGCTACCACTATTGACGGCAATTTCTAACCCCCCGTGACTACCGATAAAAGCGACTATTTCCCCCGAAGGAACATCACTGTAGGTGTTTTTTGCCTGGATAATTTTTGGCCCCAACTGCACCGACCAATTTTTTCCCTCTAGGAGATAATCGGGAATATTGCTGATTAAATTGCCGAAAATGTCAATATATTGAATTTGACCCCTGATTTTATCTTCCTCGATTTGCGGAACAGCGATCGCTAATTGTTGCAAGCTATCGGGATCAATAATCTCACCTAACATTTCTAGGGGTACTCCCCTGGACAAATAAGCGGCCACAGGAGCAAAAATATCACGACCATGAAAAGTAGTGCTAGGGTTAGGGGTGCGCCAATAGGAAGAATTATCGAGATTAACGGCAGATATAGCGGGAGATTGACTTAAAATGCCACTAAATAAACCATTATCTGGACCAACTAAATAACCACCGGCAAAACGAATCCCTACCCCGCGTCTTTTGCTTCCTACCCCCGGATCTATAACTGCCAGATGAATAGTGCCTTGGGGAAAATATTGATAGGCATTCAGGAGGATAAAACGACCAGCGTAAAGGTCTTGGGGCGAAATTTGATGATTCAGATCGATCGTGCGAGCATGGGGGGCAATTCCCGCGATTACTCCCTTGATAATGCCCACATAACCGTCCTGTAGTCCAAAATCGCTAGTAAGGGTTATCAGTGCCTGTTCCGTCATCGACTTGTCACTAAGGTTGCCAACAGCTTTAATAAATCTTAACGCTAAATTCAGTAGCTAAAGATACAGTTTCCCAAGGAGAATGTTATGATTTAGATATAAGGTAAGTTAAGTCGCTCAAAAGTCTGTCCATCATGAACAAAAATCGTCAGCAAGTCCTAACACAGGCCACCGTGGCCCATAGGGAAACACTCCGCAGAAATTTACAACACCGACTGGAAGTAGCTAGAGCGCAGGGAAATGAGGCTCTAGTGCGTCAATTGGAAGCAGAGGCGGCCTATTTGCACCTTCGTTAGATTTAATCGGTGTTTAGTCATAGTCTAGTTGTCGGTTTGTAGTGATCGGTATGCCGATCACTTTTTTTTGGGCGAATTTTTTTAAAAAAATTGCCGATATCTCCACTGGCAATCCTTAAAATAGAAGGAACAGCAGTTTAGAGATCAAATAATTATGGCTTTTTTTCGGCAATATATCGCCCCACTCCTGACTATCTTCGTGTTTTTAGTTGCTCTGGTTGCCACCGGCATCCGGATTTTTTTACCGGCAGATTTAGCGGCACCCGCTCCGATCGAGCCATCCCTGGGCATAATTTTCTCTTATCCTTGGCATGGCTAACCTTCCCGAAGATTATCGGCTGCGACTGGGAAAAACTGGCGATCGCTATCTACTAATTAATTTTCTCACCCGCACCTATCAAGAATTTTTTCCCGAACAAAAAAACCTCTCCCATCTAGCTGATACAGTCAGACAGTTTTTTTGCTCCGATACTCCCCTGTGGATCGTCGAAGGACAACAAACGGCGATCGCTTGTCTCTGGATGGGGAGCGCCGTCGATCAGGTGACAGGCGATCGCTATGGTCATATTTTCCTAATTTACGTCGATCCCCAGCATCGTCGCCAAGGTATCGCCAGCGCACTAATCGATCGAGCTAAGGATTGGGCAAAAAGTCGCGGACAAACCCGCATCGGTTTACAAGTCTTCATCAATAACGACAATGCTCTCAATCTCTACCAAAATCTCGGCTTTCAAACTCGCTCTTTGCTGATGTTGAAAAATATTTAGGGTTTGCGGCAAAAAGTTTTTCCTGGGGGCAGGGTGTGGGGTGTAGGGTGTAGGGTGTAGGGTTTTACCGGTTTTGAGGTGGCCAATTACCTAATTTTCAGGGAAAAAGTCCCTGAATTTTCCCCCTGATCACTCCCATGCCCGGTACTTTTTGGTTTCCAAAAAGTCTAAAAGTCTTACCCAACAAGGTTTTTAGATTTATTCAGCAAGCCCTATTTAAAAACTGTCAGGAGACAGGAGATAGGGTGATAGGGTTTTGGGGTTTTAGTTCAATTTCCCCACTTCCCCACTTCCCCACTTCCCCACTTCCCCACTTCCCCACTTCCCAATTCATAATTCATAATTCCCACTTCCCCGCTTCCCCATCTCCCCAATTCATAATTTATAATTTATAATTCCCACTTCCCCAACCCCAGACATAGTTAGTAAAAGTATAGTCAAATATAGACAGACTGAATTCCATTTCAGAAATTCCTTTCACTTTTACTTCGAGAGATTGATTCTCCTTGGGTGAACTACGCACCTCTCTATCCCATA
>NZ_SFBZ01000140.1:0-7793 GCF_007095495.1 Microcystis sp. M_QC_C_20170808_M9Col
GGGAAGGTTCAACAAATCAAAGAAACAAGCGGGAAATCTTTGTAAGAGTTGATAGAAAATACTGTCAGTTTTCACGCAATTAAACTCAAAAAGAGGCCTCTAGTTTAGCAGAAGTTTTTAATTGTGTTCTTCAGGAAGCTCCTGTTTTTGAGCAATTGGGATGACGAAATAAAAGCTTTTTCGGCAAATTGTCCCTAATTAAAAGAAAGCTTGAGAGATTTTCAGGGTTGCCGATTTTTACTTGATGGCTACCGGCAAAAGATAGCCACCGGCAATTGTATCAATTTGTAAAAGATGGTTGACGTTTGTGCCAATCGGTGGCCTGTTCGTAGGCGTGGGCGACGTGAAATAATTGATCTTCGCGCAGCACATTACCGACTAATTGTAAACCGATCGGCAAACCTTGCCCGTCAAAACCGCAGGGAAGACTTAACCCGGGTAAACCGGCTAAATTGACGGGAATAGTCATTAAATCCGATAAATACATACTCAGAGGATCCGCCGTTTTTTCCCCGGCTTTAAAGGCTGTGGTCGGTGAAGTGGGAGAAACTAACACATCTACCGATTGAAAAGCTCGATCGAAATCCTCTTTGATCAAAGTCCTCACTTTTTGTGCTTTCAGGTAATAAGCATCATAATAACCCGCCGAGAGGGTATAGGTTCCCAACATAATCCGGCGCTTAACTTCCGCACCAAAACCCTTGGCGCGAGTCTTGGTGTACATATCAATCAAACTATCGGCATCTTCCCGAATACCGTATTTAACCCCATCGTAACGGGCTAAATTCGCCGATGCCTCCGAGGGGGCGATAATGTAGTAGGTGGGCAATCCGTAACGGAAACGGGGACAGGAAATCTCTTTAATCGTAGCACCAAGGGCCTTTAACTGCGCTAAAGCTTGATTAACTGCCTCGGCAACGACCTGATCCAAACCTTCCCCGAAAGTTTCCTTAATTACGCCAATTTTTAACCCTTTTAAACTGGTTTTCAGGAATTGGCTATAGTCGGGAATCGGCAGATTGAGACTGGTAGAATCTTGGGGATCGTAACCTGCGATCGCTTGTAATAAAATCGCCGCATCTTCTACGGTACGACCAAAGGGACCGATCTGATCGAGAGAAGAAGCGTAAGCCACCAAACCAAAGCGAGAAACCAAGCCATAGGTCGGTTTTAGCCCGACAACGCCACAAAATGAAGCCGGTTGACGAATTGATCCCCCCGTATCCGATCCTAGGGCGACCACGCATTCTTGAGCGGCCACAGCCGCAGCTGAACCCCCCGAAGAGCCACCAGGCACCCGGGATAAGTCCCAGGGATTAGCAGTAACGTGATAACCGGAGTTTTCGGTGGAACTACCCATAGCAAACTCGTCTAAATTGGTTTTACCGACGATAACTGCTCCTAAATCCCGTAATTTTTGGGTAACGGTGGACTCGTAGGGGGGGACAAAATTCTCTAAAATCCGAGAAGCGCAGGTGGTGGGGATACCCTTGGTGCAGAGATTATCTTTTAATGCGATGGGAATACCTGCTAACAGATGCAGCGATTCACCCCTGGCGATTTTCTCGTCCACTTTTTGGGCTTGTGCGAGGGCTAAATCCGGGGTTAAATGGAGAAAGCTTTTTACTTGTGGTTCGATCGCTTGAATACGAGCGAGAAATTCTGTAGCGATTTCGACGGCTGTTTTTTCTTTATTAACGAGTTGTTGATGCAGTTGACGAATCGAAGTCATGTTCAGTTACCGGTTACAACCACCGTCAGGAGCAAGCAACAACCCCGGACAGCAAAGACTATTTTAGCGTCAGTTTGGCTGTAGGTCAGCTAATCCCCTAAAATTAAAGGAAAGCCTCGGAGGAAAACTAGAGTTATGACTTTTAATATCCGACAATTAGATAATTTAGACTACGATGAAGCCGAACCCTTATTAGAAGATTATATTACTGGAGCGATCGAAGAATATATCAATTCGCCAGAGGGAGAGTCCTATTATCAAGAAAAAGAAGAAGGTGGTGGTTGGATTGCTACCTTTGTCGAGTTGGGCTATCTCTATGAAGGTTATACCCTTGCTACCATGACTAAAGCATATGTGCAGATCTTAATGGAGAAGATTTTACCACGCAAAATTACTGTCCTCGATCCGACGGAAACCGAAGATGCTATCCCTGAATTAATTAGTTTTTGGCAATTTTTGGGACGAGAATATAAATTAACTCAGGCTAAGGCTATTATTAAATATTTAGAGCAATTAGGAGATCGCTTTGGTCAACTGATGAACGATCCCAACAGTGCCGGTTTTATGAAAAATCTCCTGTTACAAGCGCATCAGCAGGGTTTTGATATCACCAGTCAGGAGGGTTTAACAGCTTTTCAAGAAAAATATAATGCTGAACAACGCGCCAAACAGCAAGCGGCAGCAATATTGAAAAAAACGCTTCCAGCTGTTTCTAAATCGGAAAATGTTCCCAAGGCAATGCAGGCCAAATATCAAGAAATTATCGATATTACCGATAAATTTGCCGCTCAATATCTTAATGAAGAATACGCCCAACTTATTCGCCAATTAACTGCAACTTTAGCTCGTAAGCGTCCCTCTCCCCTAGAAAAAGGTAAGGCTAATTCCTGGGCTGCCGGCATTACTCACGCCCTAGGAATGGTCAATTTTCTCTTCGATCCTACTCAAAATCCCCACATTTCGGCCAAAGAACTTTATCAGGCTTTTGGGGTTGCTCAAAGTACAGGACAAGCTAAATCAAAACAAGTGAGAGATTTACTGAAGATGTCCTATCTTGACTCAGAATGGGCTTTACCAAGCAATTTGGAGAACCATCCTAGCACTACGGTCCGGCAGTTAATCAGTACCATGCTCGGTGATAATTAGGGTTTGCTGAAAAAGTCTTTTGGTGGAGCTAGGAGGCACTCTTGCAGCAGTAGATTCCTGAATGACCCAATCTCGATCGAGCTTGCAGACTAGACTCTAGTTACCTCTCCAGTTAAACTATAGTAGTCAATAGTTATAAAGTTTTAAACGATAACCTATTGTCAGCCTTTTTAACTGGTCACTTTATTACCTACCTATGTTGGACAGTTTCTCCCCCCAAACCTCTAGCGTCGTCCTCGCTTCGGTGGCGGACTATTTCAAAGTCCTGTCGGAAGTCAGTCGCCTACAGATTCTCAGTTGCTTGCAATTAGGCGCGATGAATGGTAAAGAAATCGCCGAAGCTACCGGACTAGGTCAGGCCAATCTCTCCAAACACCTGAAAGCTTTAACCCAAGCGGGAATTATCTCGCGGCAACCCCAAGGAGTCAGCGTTTACTATCAAATTACCGACCCCGTGATCTATGATCTCTGTAAGGTGGTTTGCGATCGCATTAGTCAGCAAATGCGTCAACGGGCCCGAGAATTCGAGAGTCTGCCAACTTTCCATCTCCCTAAATAAAAATTACCAAACCCTTGACATTTTGCCTCAATTATGATATAGAAAAAAATTTCCATGCTCCTAGAAGAACTTTGTCAACGCTATCGGGAGGGAGAAAGAGATTTTCGGGGGATTAATTTGCGGGAAAGCGACTTAACTAATATTGCCCTCCCAGGAGTCAATTTTTGCCGTGCCGATCTGCGACAGGCCCGGTTAGGAAAAATACGCCTTGCGCGATCGCTGCTGAGAGAAGCGGATTTAAGTGAGGCGATTCTCTGGGGAGCAGATTTAAGTCAAGTGGACTTTTATCGAGCTTGTTTACGAGATGCGGACTTAAGCGGAGCTAATCTCATCGAAGCCAATTTAGAAGCCGCTTATTTAACCAAAGCCGTCTTAAACGGTGTTAATCTCAACAGTGCTAATCTCCAGCAGGCCCTATTAATCGATACGGATTTTCGCTCCACTTCCGACCAACGCACAGACTTGGGCAAAACTAACTTTTGCGGAGCCGATCTCAACTATGCTAATCTGAGCGGCTCCCTGTTATATCGAGCTAATTTGGCTAATTGCCGACTTTGCCGGGTTAATTTTCGTGCTAGTCCCGAAAGAGACGGATTTATTACCGATCTCACCGGGGCCAGTTTCCGGGGTGCGGATCTCAGTTATGCCGATTTGCGCGGGGCAATTTTAGAAGATGTGGACTTGACTGATGCTGATTTAACCTGGACTTTGTTTTAATCTGGGAAGCTTTTTCAGGGATCAGTAATCAGTAAACAGTGAAAAGATGTCATTTCACTTAAAGCTCAAATCCGATAACTGATCACTGATCACTGCTCACTGATAACTGATATAGCGTTTCTCACACCTGTGTGGCACAGTTAAACCTTTGCTGATTAAGCTTTTCAACATCGATAATGTACCGCTTGCGAACAAGAAACGCTATAATTGAGGGTCGATTTATTTAAGGCTTGCTGAATAAATCTAAAAACCTTGTTGGATAAGACTTTTAGACTTTTTTTCCCTCAAAAAGTGCCAGCCATTGCGGGGATCGGGGGGAAAATTCTGGAACTTTTTCCCTGAAAATTAGGTAACTGACTACCTCAAAATCGGTAAAACCCCACACCCCACACCCCACACCCCACACCCTGCCCCCAGGAAAAGCTTTTTGCCGCAAACCCTATTTAAAACCGACGGATGCTTGCCAAACAAAGGCCAGCAAGAGGAAAAATAGGGGAATCAGGGGCAAGACATCGACTAAGGGGTCGAAAATTTGGTATGCTTCCGGCAATTTGGCCAACAAAAGTGCAGTTTCCATCTCTCTATCTACCTTGACAAGAAAATTTTCAAACGTTTCCTGAAATTTTATCACGTTGGGGTAACATCTACGGCATCCTCAAGCCAAGGGGCAAAATCTTGGGCAAAAGTCCCTTCTAGGATAGATTGACGAATTTCACGGGTAAATCTGATTAATTCGGCGATATTGTGCAGAGATAAGAGAATATAACCCAACATTTCCCCCGATTTAATTAAATGATTCAGATAGGCACGGCTAAAGTGTTGACAGGTGTAGCAGGGACAAGTCTCGTCTAAAGGGGCGAAATCCTCCTTAAAACGGGCATTTTTGAGGTTCCAACGCTCTCCCCGCACTAAGGCCGTGCCATGGCGACCAAAACGGGTGGGAATGACGCAATCAAACAGATCTATGCCACTAGCGATCGCCTTGGCCATTTCTCCATAGGTTCCCACTCCCATCAGGTAACGGGGTTTATTTTCGGGGAGTAAAGGGGCAGTTATCTGGACAATGCGATGAATTAGGCTGGTTTCTTCCCCCACACTCACGCCCCCGATGGCATAACCGGGTAAATCGAGTTTTACTAAAGATTCCGCCGCTGCTGCCCGTAAATCCTCATAAATTCCCCCTTGCACTATGGCGAATAAAGCCTGTTCTTGGGGTCGTTGATGGGCCCCCAGACAGCGCTCTAACCAGCGATAGGTGCGTTCTATGGATGCTTTCATGGTCTCATGACTGACTCCCGTGGGGGGACATTCATCGAAGGCCATAATCACATCAGCACCGAGGGCATTTTGAATCTGAATCGATTTTTCTGGCGTAATTTCGATTATTCTACCGTCCCGGGGCGATCGAAAGGTGACTCCCGATTCTTTAATTTGCCGCAGTTGACTGAGGCTAAATACCTGAAATCCACCAGAATCTGTTAATATTGGCTGATTCCACGCCATAAACTCGTGTAAACCTCCCGCTTTCTCGATAATACTTTCTCCAGGCTGCAGATGCAGGTGATAGGTATTAGCGAGAATCATTTGCGCCCCCGTGCTGGCGATTTGAGCGGGGGTCAAACCTTTCACCGTGGCCAAAGTTCCCACGGGCATAAAACGGGGTGTTTCTACCGGTCCGTGGGGAGTATGCCAAACCCCAACCCGCGCACCAGTTTGGGGACACCTGGCGATTAATTCAAAGGAAAATCCCACTGTTTCAGTTATCAGTTATCAGTTATAAGTTATCAGTAACCAGTTATCAGTTATCAGTAACCAGTATTTTTGCTCGCTGCCTAAAAGGGGCAATCGTTGTCGTCTTCGTCTTCAAACTGCACATCCCACTTAGCAGAAAGTACCTGAGTAACCATGGCTTCGAGGGTATCGGCATTGAGACGGGCTTTCATATCGGGGTCTTGGAGTGGATTACTCAGGGGAATTAGCCGTAATTGCCGATTGTCTTGGATCAGATCAAAATAGGTTTCACCGTCGGGAGAGCGGGTTAAACGCAGACAATCGAAGCTATAGGTATTGAGATAAAGACTGTAGTTAGCAACTAGGGTGCTTTGCTGATAATCGGCGAAAACTTCCACTATCCATCCCTCCCCTTCACTCTGAATCACTCCTTCGAGACTATGGATGTAGCGAACTCGTCCGAGATCATCGAGGAGACGACGCATATCTTCTTTAGCGATGACCACGCCAGAATCAATAATACAGGGGGCGGGCAGGGGCTGTGAGGGTGGATGATAGTTCATAGGGATTGCCAGTAAAAAAATTTCCTTTTATAACCCACCGGGGGGTTTCTACCGATTCCTGTTGCAATTTTCTTCGGGTTACGTCTCGATCTTAACCCAATCCGCTAGAACTTTTCATTGTTATTTAATATTAATAACGACGATCGATGATTAATTTCCGCTTACTAAATATTTACAAAAATCTGGGTAGACAGAGCCTACCCAATCATAACTATTTACTGGGGGGGTTAGAAGCGGAAGGACTGCGATCGATCACCTGATCGATTAAACCATAGTCTAGGGCTTCTTCGGCGGACATAAAGAAATCCCTTTCCGTATCCTCGGCGATGAGGTCGAGAGGTTTACCCGTATGACTAGCTAGGTGTTCATTGAGTAATTGTTTGAGATAGAGAATTTCTTTGGCCTGAATTTCGATATCGGTGGCCTGACCTTGGGCGCCGCCGAGGGGTTGGTGAATCATGATCCGCGAGTTGGGTAGGCTCATTCTTTTGCCCGGTTTGCCGGCACTGAGGAGAAAAGCCCCCATACTGGCAGCTAAACCAATACAAATGGTGCTGACATCGGGACGGATTTGATTCATGGTGTCAAAAATCCCTAATCCGGCCGAAACGGAACCACCGGGGGAGTTGATATACAAGTAAATATCTTTTTCGGGGTCTTCTGCTTCTAGAAAGAGTAATTGGGCGACGATTAGGTTAGCTAGGTCGCTGGTTACTTCTTGTCCCAAAAAGACGATTCTTTCCCGGAGTAGTCGGGAGTAGATATCGAAGGCGCGTTCGCCCCGGCCTGTGGTTTCAATAACGGTAGGAATCATTGCGCTTTCTTGTCTTGCTGCTGCGGTTAGTTTTTTGATTTTGACATACTCCCACCGTCAAGCTACGCTGTGACGGGGGATTCTTTCCAGATCACTATCGGAAATTCCTTGTTCAACGAGACAGCTTAGATTCTCAATGTCTCCACTGAAAATCCAGAGGCCGGACTCTCCCAAGGCGTTTGGGTCGGTTTCTGTTTGCCCAACAGTACCGTTGAGATGATTTCCCAAATATTTCAACCCTTTTTTAAGAATATTTATTGCTGCGTTATGATCCCTATCTAAGACTGTTTGACAATTAGGACATTGATGAGTTCTAGTGCTTAATGTTTTTTGAACTCTCGTCCCACAAACTGAACAATCTTGAGAAGTGAAATGCGGTGGTACAGCAACACAAACAATCCGATAAATCTTAGCAAAATAATTCAACCATTCAGTGAATTGATACCAAGAAGCATCGGAAATCGACTTGGCAAGCTTACGGTTTTTGACTAAGTTTCTTACCTTTAAAGCTTCATAGACTACCAGATCATT
>NZ_SFBZ01000141.1:0-2724 GCF_007095495.1 Microcystis sp. M_QC_C_20170808_M9Col
TTAATTGATTAGTTCGCTCTATATCAAAAACAATTAACAAAAATCGCTAAATGCCTTTCTATATAAGGGTTCCATCCCTTATAACCCCCGTCCATTGCATAACACAAACCGAAGAGCCAAAAATCTAATTCATAATTCATAATTCATAATTCATAATTCCCTCTCCCTTCTAGTCTTAACGGGTTACTCCATCCACCACCGGACGGACATCGCTGCCCTCAAAATAGCCGGGGTTGCCTGTCCAGTTGAAATCGGAGACGCGGATGTTGAGTATTCCCAACTGCAGCACCGGGTTATAGCGCAAAATTAAACTATAGGTGCGACGACTCCATTCGAGAAAATATTCTGTACTGATTTCCTTCGCTTGATCGATACTATAAATACTCTGGAAACCCACACGAATCGGACCATATACCTGTTGAGTTATACCATAGGACATTGTTTGTTGATCAACAAAGCGATCGAAGAAAAAGGGTGATTGTCCGTTGACTAAACCCTGACTAAAACTGAGATTAAACCCGGTATAGTCGAGAAAATTGCCAGAAAAACGCCCAAACTGCCCTAATAATCCCACGGTTCCCGTGACGGAATTTTGCGTCTCTCCATTGGTGTAATAACCGGTGACACCGGTGACACCAGTGACAATAGCAATATAGGGTTGAACGGGAACGGGAGAAAATCTTAAACCTTGGTCGGGAGTCGGTGGTAAAGTAAGGGCAGACCAGAGTAAAAAACTGCGATTGAGAGAGACAGCACCCTGAAAACGGCTTAAATTAGTGACATTATCCGTTGCATTGGCCGGTAAGAGATTACTGCGATCGGTGGGTGCGTTGATATTCTGAACAGAAGCTTGATAACTGAGTCTAATATCCGTATTCGGGACGACAATCACCGGTGAGGTCAAAATTGTCCCAAAACTGCTATTAACCGTCTGAAACCCTAAAGAACCGTTAAAGAGACGCTCGCGATAATTGTACTCCACATTGAGCAGATAGGGATCCTGCAACTGTCCGATCGTCTGTTGAAAGCGAATTTTAGAACGAACACTATTTTCGATCTGTTCCAAATCTAAATTAGAAAAAGAAGCTGTCGCTTGCAAAAACGAGCGCTCGCCAAAATTAGTGGCAAAATTGCCCAATAAACCAAAAGCTTTCGGACTAAGGGCCGAAACTTCCCCACCTCCGGGGTTAGCTGAGGGAAAAGCATCGGGATTAAGGACTTTTTGCACTAAATATTGCGGTGTCAACTCGAAAAGAGTCTTCGGTGTCTCCACTAAAGTCAGGGGACTTTCTACGAAAAATCCGCCCCGATCCTCCCCATCATAGCCCGGAGCAATTAAAAAAGGACGACGACGACGGCGATCGAACGTAAGACTATTAATAAAAGTGGGTGCCACTACCCGTTGATCGAAAACCAACTGGGAATTACTCATCCGCAACTCATCGGTAAAGGGGCCGCTACTGCGAAAAGTGGCGGAATTAGCCCGAACTTCCAACTCAGGAGGGGAAAAAGGGTCATTTGTCAGACGCACATTAGTGGCATTCCACACCTTACCATCAAAATTCAAGCGTTCGGCCTGAAAACGGACACGATTAATCGTTCCCCCCGATGGACTACTAATATTCTGTCGATCGCGCCGACTGGGATCCTGTCCCCCGACGACAAATTGAAAACCCTCTCCCGTGGTAATTCTCTGCAAGGGTTGATTTAATGCCAAACGATCGGTTAGGGTTGCAAAAGAACTACCGGCCCCCACATCCGTGGGCAGCGTTTGTCCTAAATCCCTAGCGGTGCTGGGTTGAAAAATCTCCCCATTAGCATTAAATACCACACCGCTATCCTGGACGAAATAATACTCGAAGCGATCGCCGCGCAGGATTTGATCTCCCCGGGTTAGGATCACCTGGCCCTCCGCTACCGCTAACTTTTCGGGAAGATTAATCTGTAAGCGATCGGCCGTTAGTACACTTTGGGCAAAACGCAGGGTGACATTACCTCTAGCGGTGATAATCTGCCGATTTTGGTCAAATTCCTGCTCATCGGCCACTAATTCTAGGGGTCTTTCCCCTTCTGGATTAGCGGACTGATCTAGGCTGTTATTGAGGGAAATCAAGTATTCTTGGCTGGTTTTTTCGCCTTTTTTCCGCACTAATAGCCGAGTTGAGCCATTTTTCTGGTTAAGAGCTTTTTGATTTAATCCTGAAACTATCTCGGTTTCGGGATGAATGGTGACATCAACGGCCGCGGGGGGGGGAGAATTCTGAACAGAAAGGGGTTTTCCTAAAGCTGCCGCATCACCCCCACTGCTAGGTAAAGGTTCTAAGGGAATACCCTCATCGGGAACCAAGGGTTTTACCTCGACGGTTTCCGGGGGTGGAGTGACGGTGAGGGGAATAGAAACGCTCTCTTCTGAAGGCTTTTTTGTTTCTAGAGGTGCTGGGGTGACAGGGAGAGGAATTACAGACGCGGGACTATTTTCAGCAACTTGGCGCTCCTCCGTTTCCGGTTCGGCTACAGTATTAATCAGGGCAGGTGGTTCAACAGCTAAGAGAAAAAAAGACATGACTGCACGAGTCGGCGATCAAAATAGAGGACGAGCGAACCTCATTGACATCCTCGCCGCCCTAAAAGTGCGGCGATTCCTAAACCTCACGATTTAAGTTTCTGCTTCCACCACCGTCGCATACCACAGTTAAAAAACCATGTACTGTCTTACACAGAGTC
>NZ_SFBZ01000142.1:0-10349 GCF_007095495.1 Microcystis sp. M_QC_C_20170808_M9Col
GATATTAAGAATAGGGGGCCGGGTAAGCAACCGCTTAAAAAACCCAGTCATCAACCGATGAACGCACCTTGAAAACTAGAGTTATGGGGTTCTCTAGGGGAATGCTCCTATAGGTAAAATTCTCAGCACCAAGTACCAGAGAAACCAAGTATTTTAGAGGTTTTGAACTGTATCGTAGGGCATACGAAAACAGGCTTCTGTAAGGTTGCGAAAGTCTGAGGAGAGAACCACCTCTGGGTGGGATTTCGCCAGGAATCTAATTCAAGTGGACTCGTTGAGCCAGAAATTCACAGCAGTGATGCGAGAAGAATCCACGTCCGTAAACGGACGTGGGGTATGTCAAAATAGAAGATTCCCTAGATTATTTTTGCGGGAGGCAATCGGTGATTCTCAATTTTTCCTTAAGGATTGTAGCGGCCAAAGGCAGACTATTCTGTAAGTTTTCACTCTACAAAACCTATCGGGTGGTCAGTACCGCCCCCGTCGATGTCCTCTGGCAAAAATTAATCAATGTGGCCGATGTCTCTTGGCATCCTTTGATCGCCAAGGCTGATGTTCCCTTGGGTTTAATCGCTAAACCGGGGTTAATCTATCAAGCTGTCACCCGTCTGACTCCCATTCCTGTCCGGGTTTTCGTGGAAAATGTTCGCCCCGGGGAACTCCTCAGCCTCAGAGTTCTCGCTATCCCGGGCATGGAACAGAAAATGACCTACCAAGTGGAATCAACCCTCTGTGGTAGTTATATTTCCTATTCTGTCACTCTGCGGGGTTGGCTGTCCCCCTTTATCTGGTGGTTAAGTCGTCCCTATCTAGCCAAAGTCGCCGCCCAACTAGCCCACGCCGCCGAAGAATTAACGGCCTAAAAAAAATTCTCCCCAATTGTGCTAATAAATAATCTGCCAAGGGTCAAGATCTAAGTCACAATGGTATATGGATAGACTTAAACAAAATTTTAGTCAGCTACATTGGTACATATAGTCTACTGATATCATCCCGACGAGTTGAGCGCAACAACCTCAATCCGCCGGGATGAACTATCTCTAGAGACTTTACTGATGAAGTAAGCTCTACAGGAGGGAATTATGGGGGAATTAAACACAGCCGAACTTCTAGTTAAATGTCTAGAGAATGAAGGGGTCGAGTATATTTTTGGGCTACCCGGGGAAGAAAACCTCGATGTTTTGGAAGCCCTGAAAAACTCCTCGATCAAATTTATCACCACCCGTCACGAACAGGGCGCGGCTTTTATGGCCGATGTCTATGGACGCTTGACGGGAAAAGCGGGGGTTTGTCTCTCCACTTTAGGACCGGGGGCGACTAACCTGATGACAGGGGTAGCCGATGCTAACCTCGATGGGGCGCCCTTAGTGGCCATCACCGGCCAGGTGGGAACCGATCGGATGCACATTGAATCCCATCAATACCTGGATCTGGTGGCCATGTTCGCCCCGGTGACGAAATGGAATAAACAAATCGTGCGGCCGGGTATCACCCCAGAAGTGGTACGGAGAGCCTTTAAAACCGCCCAAAGTGAGAAACCGGGGGCAGTTCATATCGATCTTCCCGAAAATATCGCCGCTATGGCTGCCGATGGTCATCCCTTGCCCCTCGATAGTCAGGAAAAAGTTTACGCTTCCTATCGGACTTTGAACATGGCGGCGGCAGTGATTTCTAAAGCGAAAAATCCCTTGATTTTGGCGGGAAATGGGGCAATTCGCGCTAATGCTAGTGAGGCTTTAACGGAATTCGCCACGGCCTTGAATATCCCTGTGGCTAACACTTTTATGGGTAAGGGGGTGATTCCCTATACCCATCCTCTGGCTCTTTGGGCGGTAGGATTACAGCAACGGGATTTGATTAGTTGTGCCTTTGATCGCAGTGATTTAATTATCGCTGTTGGTTACGATTTAATCGAGTATTCCCCGAAAAAATGGAATCCAGACGGGAAATTACCGATTATTCACATCGGCATGACTCCGGCGGAAATTGACAGCAGTTATGCGCCGGTGGTGGAAGTGGTGGGTGATATCACCGATTCTCTCATCGATATCCTCAAACGGGCCGATCGCCAGAATAAACCAACTCCCGTCACCGCGGGATTAAAGACGGAAATTCGGGCCGATTACGAAACCTATGCCAATGATACGGGTTTTCCGATCAAGCCACAAAAATTGATCTACGATCTGCGTCAGGTGATGGGACCGGAAGATATCGCTATTTGTGACGTGGGCGCTCATAAAATGTGGATGGCGCGCCAGTATCACTCCGATTGTCCCAATACTTGCATTATTTCTAACGGTTTCGCCGCTATGGGTATTGCTATCCCTGGTGCGATCGCCGCTAAGTTAGTTTATCCCGATAAGCGCATTGTGGCGGTGACGGGAGACGGCGGTTTTATGATGAATTGTCAGGAATTGGAGACAGCTTTGCGGGTGGGAACTCCCTTCGTCACTCTCATCTTTAATGATGGCGGTTACGGTTTAATCGAATGGAAGCAGTTAAACTATTTTGGGACATCTTCTTTTATTAAGTTTGGTAATCCCGATTTTGTTAAATTTGCCGAAAGTATGGGATTAAAAGGCTATCGGGTGGAATCTACTCAGGATTTGATCCCGACACTAGAGGAGGCTTTCCGGCAAGAGGTGCCTACGGTGATCGATGTTCCCGTCGATTACGGTGAAAATCTGCGTCTTTCCCAAAAATCGGGCGATCTAAGCTGTCAGATTTGGGAATAGAAGTTGATAGCGTTGACAATCCCCAAAAAATCCCCTAACTAAATCTCAGTTAGGGGGAAGTAATTAGGTTGGCTTTGGTAACGTTAGAAAACCCGATCTAGAATAACCATTCTAGAACCGCCTCATCTTTAGTGTTGGTATTGCGAGAGGGGGTTTCCCGGGTAAATTTCATGTGGATAGAACGATTTTGTTCACCATCGGCGGCCACGGCCATAATCGGATAATCGATTAAACCATCTTGGAAGGACATCTGATAGCGGAAAGTGCCATCGGGATTGAGTTTAATCGGACGACCACCGATAGTTACGGTGGCATCGGGTTCCGTAGCACCATAGACGATTAATTCTGCATCGGCAACTAACCAGAATTTGCGCGGACGTTGTAGGGTTTCCGAAGCACCCATACCGATACCGGAAGCAGTTATGCCGATACCGGAAGCGGTTAGTCCCGATACCGTGGGAACTGCCCACATACCAACCCCGGAGGGGAATACATAAGAACTGATCACTTCCGACATCGGTACGGAACCGGCGACGTGCTGCATGGAACCAAACAAGGAACCGGCCACCCGTAGGGCCTCGATATCGCCGACACTCTCGAAAATTTGGTCGTAGATGGGGCTAGTTCCCGTGGTTCCGGCGCTGCTGCCGTAGCGTTTGCTGGGGGGGACGAGTTCGTAAACAGTTTTGCCCACCAGTTCTTCTTCCCAGTTAACGGTGACAAAAACATCTTCAATCCAGTCGGAAGGATAGACGGGAGGAATCCGCACTAAAGGAGAACGGGCCAAAACTAACCAACGACCATCAGCACAACGATAACCGATATCGATAACATAATCTCGATCGCTGACCGGAATCGGTAAATACCATTCCCGGGCCAATTCATCACAGAGATATTCCTGGACGCTATGCGCGCCTTGGCTATTGAGATCTATATCGGTGACATCATAAAGACGCAGGGCTAACTGTTGTCCCCCTTGACGACGTAGATCTTCTTTTGATTCGTTGGGGATATCCCAGTAAGCATAGGCCCACTGAGGATCGCGAGGTAGGAGGGTAATGCGATTTTCACCGTAGCCACCGGGCAGATCTCCTAAACCATCATCCACCGAACCTAGGATATCTTCGATCGGGTTAGCTTGACCTAATTCAAATTTTGCTGCTTCCACTGGTTTTTCCTCTTTAATAGTAGATTTAAAATTGCCGCTTACTCCCATAGCTTGGGTAATTGCCTCGATTAATTGCGTTTTCCGCATCCGACTGTAACGAGAGATGCTGTATTGACTGGCAACTCGTCGTAGTTGCCGCAAGGTCATCTCATCTAAGGGGGGGTATTCTGGGACCATGAGTTGACACTCTCCGATTAGTTACGACGGCAAATGTTTTTGGGCATTTGCAAAAGCAGTTATCTGGGTAATCCTTCTAACTACTCATCGATTGCTTTGTGAACGAGAGATCCACTCGATGGGGATCAAGGGAATCGCTTGTTATAAATACCTATTAAACAGTAAGATTCCGATTTTGACCAAGTATCTTGTCATGATTTCTTGACAAAATCGCCAAACCCTTGATCCCCAAGAGATTTTCATGTCAGGAAGTTTTGATATTCTTATTGGCTGTTGGGGTTTTAGGGTGTTGGGGTTTTAGTTGAAATTCCCCCACGTCCCCACTCCCCCACTTCCCCATTTCCCCTAATCCCTATCCCCTAACGAGACTGTACTCCGATCCCGATCGCCTGTAATCTGATATTGAGACTTTTAGTTAAGGAGACTGAACCGCTTGGCTACCCGTGTGATTATTGTTCGTCATGGACAAAGCAGTTATAACGCAGAGCAGAAAATACAAGGTCGCAGTGATGGCTCGGTTTTGACGGAAAAAGGCCATCTGGATGCGGAAAAAGTAGGAAATGCCCTCAGTCAAATCGATATCGCCGCTTTTTACTGTAGTCCTCTCCAAAGAGCCAAATCTACTGCTGAGGTGATTCAGTCTCGTTTAAATAATTCTCCCGTCATTCAACCCACTCCGCAGCTACTAGAAATCGATCTGCCTATCTGGGAAAATATGGTCAAAGAGGAGGTAAAAGCTCAATACCCCCAAGAATATCGGGATTGGCAGCAAAAACCTCACGAATTTAGGATGATACTGCCCGATGGTCAAGAACATTATCCCGTTCTCTCTCTCTATCAACAGGCCCAGGATTTTTGGCGAGAAATTATTCCCCAACACGAGGGCCAAACTATCCTCATTGTTGCCCATAACGGCATTAATCGCTGTTTAATCCTCAGTGCTATCGGTATTCCGGTTTCCTTATACCATTCACTGCAACAATCTAACTGTTGCGTTAATGTTCTCAATTTTACGGGTAATTTTGGTGATCCTGTCCAGGTGGAATCCCTCAATCAAACGGCACACTTAGGGATAGCTTTACCCCCACCGCGTCCTCCTTTCCAAGGTTCCAGGCTGCTGCTGGTGCGTCACGGAGAAACCCAATGGAATCGGGATAAACGTTTTCAAGGTGTGCGCGATATTCCCCTCAATGATAATGGCAAGACTCAAGCTGAGAAAGCCGCCGAATTTCTGCGAGAAACGGCGATAAATCACGCTGTCACCAGTCCTTTGTCCCGTCCCAAGGAAACTGCCCAAATTATCCTGCAATATCACCCCGATGTCACCTTAGATACCCAAGGGGATCTGACAGAAATCTGTCACGGACTTTGGGAAGGTAAATTAGAGGAGGAAATTGAAGCGAGTTTCCCCGGGATGTTAGAAGACTGGAAAAATGCCCCGGAAACCGTGCAAATGCCGGAAGGGGAGAATTTACAGGAAGTTTGGGATCGAGCGATCGCTTGTTGGCGGCAAATCGTTAAAACCTATAGTAATAGTGATAGTCCTAAGACAATTATGGTAGTAGCTCACGATGCCATTAATAAGGTGATTCTTTGTTATTTATTGGGTTTAAAACCCGCCAATTTCTGGAATATTAAACAGGGAAATGGCGCGGTTAGTGTTATCGATTATCCCAAAGGAGTTGACTCTCAACCGGTCCTGCAAGCAATTAATATTACCTCTCATCTAGGAGCGGGAATACTCGATCGCACGGCAGCCGGCGCTTTATAACAGTTATCAGTTATCAGTTATCAGTTATCAGTTATCAGTGGGTAAGTTAACAGTTAACAGTTATCAGTATTCAGTATTCAGTATTCAGAAGATTGCTTTTATTTATTCTTCCCAATTCATAATTCATAATTCATAATTCATAATTCATAATTAAGTACCTAAGCAAAATTAATTACACATATCTAACCACCTCTTGCCTCTTGCCTTTTGCCTTTTGCCTATCTTCACTAGGAAATTTATTTTGCACGACTACTTACGGCTAACTAGAAGCTAAGTACCTAAGCAAAATTAATTACACATTTCGATAAAGCTTTTGCCTATTGCCTCTTGCCTCTTGCCTATCTTCACTAGAAAATTTATTTTGCACGACTACTTAATTGATTCTCAATCTGTCTAACTACCGTTAGTGCCGAATAGCTGACTCCGGCAGTGCCTTCTCCCGGATGGGTGGAATCTCCCACTAACCAAAGATGGGGGATCGGAGTGCGCGTCGCTACTCCAAAAGGGCCAAAAGTGGACAGTCTTTGACCAATACCGCCGACAATGCCCTGATTTCGACCCGTAAACCGTTCAAAAGTGCGAGGTGTAGCTGATTCGATGTGAACGATGTGATCAGGACTAAGATGGAAATAATTACCGAGACGCTCGATCGCCTCTTGGGTGTATGCTGCTTTTAATTGCTGATAATTATCTTCTCCTTTTCGCCACCAAAGACTGGTATCGGTGAAGGAAGAAGCAATAATCGTCGCTTTTCCCACTGGAGCGCGACCATCCCCTTCTTTACTCACGGAAACAAACAAAGAGTTATTTTCGCCGATTATGCCATCGTCATCGTAGAGGAATTGCAAATGGGGAGGACAATCGGGGGGAATAGCAGCGCGATCGACTCCTAAGTAAACCACAAAAGCACCGGATGCGGGGGGAAGTTTTTCGATTCTCCGGTGATAAAGACTGGGAATGGCTTCGCGATCGATTAATTGTGGTAAATTTTGGATCGGGATATTAGCGACAATCTCATCGGCCATTTCTGGATATATTTGACCATTTTTTTGATTTCTGACGATAATTCCCCGGGCTTTTCTCTTTTCTGTCAGTATTTTTTCCACTGTGTGGCGCATTTGCAATTTACCGCCGTATTTTTCCAAAGCTGCTACTAGGCGATCGCTTAATACCTGCATACTACCCTGAAGGTGGGATAAACCTTGGGGAGACTGAGAAACTGCTAAAGCGGTGGCGGCATAAAGTAAAGCGGTTTCATCGGCAGTAACTTGGGAATAAAGCTTTAACTGGAGATCAAGAAAGGTTTTTAGGCGTTTATCCCTCTCTAAGCCGTATAATCGTAGAGCATCGCCCACAGTCATCAAAGTAAAAGGGAAGGTAATGGCAGTATCTAAACGCAAAGCGGCGATTAATTGCCCTAAATCCCACCAGTTGCGCGGGGGTAAAACTGGATCGCGACTTTGAAAACGCCAACTTGCTTGAAAGAGTTTTTGTAGTAATTGCCAAAAAGGTTCGCTGCCCGGAAATTGTTTTTGTCTTTCCTCTTGCCACTTTTGCCGATCGCGCCAGACGTTAATCGCAGTGGTTTCCCCCGGCAGAAAAACGGCACAAGCGGGATCGCAGGGGACAGAATCGGGTAAATCTATCCCTAATTCGGCAAAAATGCGCTGATGAATGCCCCCTACTTCTAATCCTGCCACTTGAGTTGCCCCCACGTCAAAGGTAAAACCCCGACGGGAAAAAGTCGAGGCACAACCTCCGGGGACAAGTGCCTGATCATATACTGTGACTTGATAACCTCGACGCGCCAATAATGCCGCCGCCGTTAGTCCGCCAATCCCTGCACCAATAACGGTAATTTGCGTCATTTTCTTAATAATTAGGGGTTGCTGAAAAAGTTTGTTGGTGGGGTTAGGAGTCAGGAGTCAGGAGTCAGGAGATAGGAGACAGCTTTTTTCTCCCCACTTCCCCACACCCCACACCCCACACCCTACACCCCACACCCTACACCCCACACCCTACACCCTACACCCTACACCCTACACCCCACACCCATCTGCCAGGGACTCTTAACAGTTTACCCGCGCCCCTAGGGTATCTAAAGCCAAAATTTTGGCACTAGAGTTAATCCCCACTTCCTCCCAAGCATTCGTCATCTCTGTGGCTGTTTTTTGGGCATTGTCGGGGTTAGTTAAAGCCAATAGGCTCGGACCTGCGCCACTAATTACCATCCCGTAAGCACCCGCGTTAATGGCGGCTTTTTTCACCTTTTCGTAACCCGGGATCAAAGATTGGCGATAGGGTTGATGCAGTTTATCCTCTAGGGCAATTCTCAGCCAATCGCCGTTACCCGTCTCCAATCCCCGCAATAATAAACCCAAGCGGGAAATATTAAAAATTGCCTCCTGACGGCTAATTTTTTCCGGTAAAACCGCCCTAGCTTTTTCCGTAGCCAGTTCAAAATCGGGAATCGCTAGGACGGGAATGAGATTTTTTTGCCAAAATACTTGACAAATAGCCCAATTTGTGCTATCTCCTGCCGATAGCTGACAGTTGCCCCGCAAAGCCGGCACCACATTATCCGGATGGCCCTCCAATGCGATCGCTAATGCTTCGATTTCCCCCATAGATAAAGGATTTCCGGCGCATTGATTAGCGGCCACTAACCCACCGATAATAGCAGTGGCAGAACTACCTAAACCTCTAGCCAGAGGAACCCCTAAACCGATCTCGATGGCGATAGGGGGCGGATTCTGTCCTATTTTTTGATAAACTTGCAAAAAAGAAGTGTAGATTAAATTATCAGTCCCCTGGCTAACTTTAGCTGATTCAGTTCCCTTGACACTAATGCTGACAGGGTTAGCTGTCGTTGCCGGCAGCAGGGTAAAAGTAAACTGATTATATAGGGTTAAGGCCGCTCCGAGACAATCGAAGCCGGGCCCAATATTAGCAGTGGTAGCGGGAACTGTTACCGTAAAAGTTGACATGGTTAAGCTTTTGCCTGAAGATAGCGGCGATTTACCTCCTCCCAGTTAACCACATTCCACCACTGTTTTAAATATTCAGCCCGTTGATTACGATATTTTAAGTAATAGGCGTGTTCCCAGACATCATTGCCCATAATTGGCTGTAATCCCATCATTAGGGGGCTATCTTGGTTAGCAGTGCTGATAATTTCCAGTTCTCCTGACTTATTTAAAACCAACCATGTCCAACCACTACCAAAAAGTTTAGTACCTGCTTGGTTGAAAGCGTTTTTAAATTCCTCGAAACTGCCAAATTTAGCGATTATTGCCGCCCCTATTTCTCCTTTTGCTTCACCACCGCCATCGGGGGACATAATCTGCCAAAACATCGTATGATTAAGATCACCGCCGCCATTATTGCGGATAGTGGTGCGAATATCGGCGGGCAAAGAGTCAAGATTTTTAATTAATTCTACTACTGTTTTTTTCTGCAATTCTGGATATTTTGCCACTGCCGTGTTGAGATTATTAACGTAGGCTGCATGGTGTTTATCGTGATGAAATTGCATCGTTTCCTTATCAATATAAGGTTCTAGGGCATCATAGCTATAGGGTAGGGCAATGAGACTATAGGGACCGGTAGCGGCAAAAGCGGCAGGGTTAAAACCAGCAAGAGTGGCTGTGCCAAGGGTAGCACCTAAAAGATCAATAAATTGACGGCGATTGAGAGACATAAGTAATAAAACAAAATTAACTTCTTGGTTAGGATAGGCACTCATGGAAGAGGGAAAGGCAAGAGGTAGTTAGATATTAGCTACATATTCTCAGAGCAGATGTTCCGATGATCAATTATCCTATCGATCGGTACTTCGGGAGACAAAAGTGGTTCTTCGGGACTTGTTATGCAAATATTTAACTAAAAATCAAATTCGCTGAAAGTGACTAGGAATAAAAGTAGCTGAAATTCATATAGGGAGAGACTTAAGGCGCAAACAGGTTAATACCAAAAGATAGACAATAGAGTTAAGATTTGATAGAATACCCAAAAACGAGAGTATTTTACTTATGATAAGTAGTCGTGCAAAATTAATTTCCTAGTGAAGATAGGCAAGAGGCAAGAGGCAAGAGGCAAGAGCGGGGTTAGATATGTGTAATTAATTTTGCCTAGGTACTTACTTGACAAATTTTTGAACCTAGAAGGAACCTCTATTCAAGGCTATCTACACCTAGAAAATATCGGGATAGTCTGACCGCTCGAATCGAAAAATAAAAAAGTAACCTGTCCTCGTTGTGGGTTAGAGAGCGATAAACTACACCAAAATCATCGACATCTAGTCAAAGATTTACCGCTCTCAAGACAACCAGTGTACCCACAAGTTAATCGTCGTCAATTTAAGTGCGATAATTGTCAGAAACCCTTTAGTGAGGAGTTAGATTTTGTTGCCAGTAAACGAACCTATACGAAAAGACTAGCCGAGAATATACTCGAACAATTAAAAGAAGGAGATATTTTAAATGTTAGCCGAAGAAAT
>NZ_SFBZ01000143.1:0-23902 GCF_007095495.1 Microcystis sp. M_QC_C_20170808_M9Col
CAGAGGAATTAGTGGGGATTTGTCTAGAGCGTTCTTTAGACATGATTGTGGGATTATTGGCTATTCTTAAAGTCGGTGGAGCTTATGTTCCTATTGACCCAGATTATCCCCAAGAACGCATTAGCTTTATGCTCCAAGATACCCAAGTTAAAATACTGTTAACCTGCGAATCTTTACAGAATTTCTTGCCAAATCATCAGGCTATTGTTGTCTGTTTAGACAAAGATTGGCAACAAATTAATCAGGCAAGTCAGCAGAATCTGAACAGCACAGTTTCTGCGGATAATTTAGCCTACGTCATTTATACTTCTGGTTCTACAGGAATACCCAAGGGTGTTATCGTCACTCATCAAGCAGTTAATCGACTGGTATTAAATACTAATTACATCCAGTTTACTCCTGATGACCGCGTTGTTCAAGCGTCTAATATTGCTTTTGATGCCGCTACTTTTGAAATTTGGGGGGCTTTACTTAACGGTGCTAAGATTATTATTATCGCTAAATCAGTTTTGCTCTCACCCCAAGAATTGGCACTAAGCTTAAAGGAAAATCGGATTAGTGTCTTATTTTTAACCACAGCACTTTTTAATCAGTTAGCCAATTTAGTTCCCCAAGCTTTTAGTAACTTACGCTGCTTACTATTTGGGGGTGAAGCAGTTGAACCCAAATGGGTACAAGAGGTACTAGAAAAAGGTGCGCCGCAACGGTTGCTTCATGTCTATGGGCCAACGGAAAATACAACGTTTTCTTGCTGGTATTTAGTGGAAAACTTAGCTTCTACAGCCACAACTATTCCCATTGGCAAAGCGATTGCCAATACCCAAATCTATTTGCTGGATAAAAATCTCCAACCTGTCCCGATTGGTGTAGTAGGAGAATTACATATTGCTGGTGCAGGATTAGCCAAAGGTTATCTTAACCGTCCCGAATTAACCCAAGAAAAATTTATTCCTAATCCTTTTGAGAAGGATGAAGTGATCCCCCCAACCCCCCTTAATAAGGGGGGCAATGAGCCGTCAAAATTATATAAAACGGGAGACTTGGCCCGTTATTTACCCGATGGTAATATTGAATATGTAGGACGGATTGACAATCAAGTAAAAATTCGCGGCTTCCGTATTGAATTGGGAGAAATTGAGGCTGTACTTAGTCAAAATCAGGCGGTACAGTCTTCTTGTGTGATTGTTCGTGAAGACAATCCGGGGGAAAAACAATTAGTTGCCTATATTGTACCTAAGCTAGGAGTAAAGCTAACAAGTGGCGATTTGCGTCAATTTCTTAGCCATAAATTGCCCGGTTATATGGTTCCTGGTGCGTTTGTGATGCTGGAGTTTTTACCTTTAACAGCTAACGGAAAAATTGATCGCCGTGCGTTAAAAGCTCCTAGTAACCCCAGTGATTCAGACAGATTTATTGAAGCGCGTAATCAGTTAGAATTAAACCTAGTACAAATTTGGTCAAAAGTGCTAAAGATTGACAAAATTAGCGTGCATGATAACTTTTTTGACCTCGGTGGTCATTCCCTTTTAGCTCCTTATTTAATCACCCAAATTAAAGAACAGTTAGGCAAAGAAATTGCCGTAACTACAATATTTCAAAACCCAACTATTGAACAGTTAGCGACTATTATTAAAACCGGTTTAGATCCATCTAATCAGTCTTATTTGGTTCCCATTCAACCTCATGGTTCAAAGCCGCCTTTCTTCTGTGTCCCTGGGGCCGGGGGACGACCATTTTATTTTTACCATTTAGGACGTTGTTTAGGAAAAGATCAACCTTTCTACAGTTTTGAAAATGATCTCTATCAACAGTTTGGAGAAATCACTCGTATTGAGGATATAGCCAGTATTTATCTTAAAGCCATGCAAGATTTACAACCCCAAGGCCCCTACTTTTTGGGAGGACATTCCTACGGTGGTAATGTGGCTTTTGAAATGGCTCAACAGTTGGTTAATCAGGGTGAACAAGTGGCATTACTAGCAATCATTGATTCTTCAGCACCAACTTATAAAGACAAACAAATTTTGCTTGATTATATTAATTGGGATCATGCGCGATGGTTAGCTGAAGTCAGCAAAGGTATCGAAGTTTATTTAGATAAAACCATCGATATTTCCTATGAAACTCTTCAACTCTTAACAGTGGAGGAACAATTAAGATACGCCTTAAACTTTTTTAAACTGGCTAATATGCTTCCTCCCAATGCGGAAACTAGGCAGCTTGAAAAAATTGTCCAAGCCTATAAAACTAGCTGTTTATGTCTGATTGATTATCTCCCTAAACAGATTTATCCTGGTAAAATTACGATTATACGGGCCAGTGAGGAATTAGCTGATGATCCAAATAAAGATTTAATAGCTGGAGATTGCGAGGATTCCTCTTTAGGCTGGAGTGAATTTTCTACAGAGCCAGTTGAGATTCATTTCGTCCTAGGAAATCATGTCTCGATTATGGTAGAACCCCATGTCCAGATTTTAGCCGAAGAGTTAAAAGTTTGCCTTGAGATTTGATACCAAACCCGTTTTTAAGACTATGGTTAACTCCCAATTCAACTTGAAAAACACAGTTATCAATTGTTTCTCCCCAATCTCATCTATCTTTTAAACAGGATTTAATCTAAGAACTGACGATTTTCTACAAGTTGTGTGAACGGTAAGACTAATGTAAAATGCTGCAAGGCATCTGATTGCTAGACAGCCGATTTGTATTCTTTTGCCTTACCATGGATTTTATATGAATGAAATCCCGACCAACCAATCCAACTTAGTGATTTTAGGAGTCTCATCAATGACGGAAACTACTGAAACGGCCATTCCCAATGATTTTCTCGGAATTAATCCCACAGAAATCAACAAAAAACTTGTCTCCTGGGGAATTTCTCTGGATGAAGTTGTTCAAAAACTTGCTTCTCTTGGACTCCCCGGCATTATTTTCATTATTGCTGTTGCCGCATCCGGTGGTACTGCCTATCCGATGATTTACGCACTTTTTGGGTTAGGCGGTCCGCTGGGACTAATTGGTGGACTTGGGGTCTTAGGCATCTCTACCATTATTGGTGACATTGTTACGGGTTATGGCATTGAGGCACTGCTTAAAACGGTCTATCTCAAACGTCGTGAAACAGAAACTCAAGAATATCTCATCAATGAGGTGGAAGGTTTGCCAATTTCTCAAGTTCTAAAACTTAACCTTAAAAAGGCTATTGAAGTAGAAATTGCTGCCGAAGAACCCATTGCTCCCAAAGAAGTCGAAATTGCTGAAGAGTAGTTTTAACTTGACTAAGCACTTTCTCCCTCCTCTCTCCTGCTGCCCTCACCGGCAAATTGACTTTTTCAGCAAACCCTAAATACAACAAAAAACCGCCATAAATCTTACTCCTGCTTGACCTATGGCGGTGGTTGTTTTCTGTGTGAATCACTGAAAGCAATCTTTAAATTAATTAACTATCTTCCCAGTCAGAAGGCCATTTCCAAGTCCAAACGGGAGCCGGTTCAGAATCGGGGGGGGAATCGGGAGTCGGATCCTCGTCTTGGTCCACAGATAGAAAACGAGCAAAGAAGGGGATTGCTTTACTTTGTTCGGTATTGGGATAATTCATGGTCATTCCTAGTTTTGAGTAGCAGCTTTTTCAAGATAGCTGCGATTACCTTGTGATAGTAACATATATTGCCGTCTTACTCAAGTCAAATACTCACCTTACCCGCACTCCCATGGGTGACACTTATAGCTTTATTCAGGGTCATCAGGTACGCCAATTTTCTTCCCTGTTCTCCGCTCCCCATTCCTAATTCAAAAGCGATAACTTCTGTCCCTCACCAGATATGATAATATAGATTGATGGTTATAGGTTAATTGATAAAAACTTTTTTTACCATTAAATTGGGCTGTTAGTTGAACCTCTAAGGGAAATTTATCGGTATCTAAGGGAAAAGGTGTGGCTCCTTTTTTTATATCGCCTCAGCCACGCGGTCAATATCTAGTGCCTTAACAAGAGTTTGGCAAGCATTGCTATAACCCACTTCCCACTTCCCGCTCTACTAAGCCCAATCGTGTTAAACTAATGTAGTTTTTGCCGAAACAGTTAAGTGAGTTTAACAATGGATAAAAATGAATGGATTAGTAGATTCGATGATTTAATTTGTAGTCCTTCGATTCGAGAGTTTTATGGTGAAAGAGAGTTTTTTAATGTCGGTTATTGGCTCTCCCATACCCAAGATCAACAGGAAGCATCCTCTACTCTGATGGAGAAACTTTTAGAATTTATTCCCAACAAACAGGGAACAATTCTTGATGTTGGCTGTGGTTTAGGAGCAACTACCCATTATCTTCTCAAATATTACCCATTGACAGCAATTGTGGGGATTAACATTTCTCCGACACAAATTGCCAGAAGTCTCTTGAATTTTCCCGAGGGTAAATTTCTGTTAATGGACGCAGTAGAGATGGATTTTGCCGATCATTCTTTTGAGCAAATTATTTGTGTAGAAGCGGCTTTTTATTTTAATACCAGGCGGCAATTCTTGCAAGAAGCTTGGCGAGTATTAAAGCCGGGGGGAACCTTAATTCTCTCAGATATGAGTTTTGCCACAACGGAACTTTTAGGGGATTGGACAGTTCCCCAAGCAAACACGGTCAAAGATAGGGCAGAGTATCAAAATCTTTATCAACAGGCAGGGTTTAAAGATGTTCAATTTGTCGAGGTGACGGAGGAGTGCTGGTTCAGACATTTTCGCCATCTTAAGTCTTGGTTAACAGAGGAATTGCAATCGGGAAAATTAGACGAAGAAACCTATAATTTAAACATTAAGGCTCTGGATAATTTGCTAAGTTCCTCGGCCATAACTTATTGGTTAGTTGCTGCCCAAAAGCCAGTCAATATACTGTAATAGTTGTAAGTTTTTCTTAAATTTTTGGAGACAAAAAAAATGTTTGATTCCTTATCGGGTAAAAAAGTCGTTATTATTGGTGCAAGCTCCGGGATTGACCTAGCGATTGCCGAAAAATTGCTCTCCCTGGGGGCAAAAGTGGTGCTTTCCCATGCTTCTCAAGAGAAATTAGCTGCCGCTGTTGCCCTAATTTCCGGGGAGATTGAAGCCAAAACTGTTAATTTTTTAGAAGAAGATTCTGTTAATGCCTTTTTTGCAGAAATTGGCAACTTTGACCATTTAGTAGTCACCTCTCTCGGAGACAGAAATATGCCGCGAGCCTTATTAACCGAAATGACCGCAGAAACGGCCCGGGGAGGTATGGAGAAATTCTGGGCAACCTTTTTAGCAGTGCGTGGCTCGCTGAAAACTTTGGCCAAGGACGGTTCTATTACCCTGACATCCAGCGTCACTATGTTCAAATATTCCAAAATGGGCGGAATTTCCGTCATAGCCGCCGCTAATAGTGCCGTAGCCGTATTTGGACGCGCCCTCGCCCTAGAACTCGCTCCTATTCGCGTTAACGTTGTTGCCCCCGGATTAATAGAAGATACAAGTATCTGGACCAGTCAAGGTGATTCGGAACGCTCCGACCTGAGCAAATGGGCGGTTTCTGCTCTACCTGTCGAACATTTAGGGCAACCCGAAGAAGTCGCCCTAGCAGTATTGAGTTTGATTATCAACCCCTATATGACAGGGGTGGTTTTACCCGTGGACGGTGGAGTTACTCTTTAATCCCTAACCGGACTTAAACCCTCAACCCGGGAAAGTGATACTAAATCCTCTTTAAAGGGTACAGGAGGGAGTGGGAAGCGGGTTTTTAAAGTTGCATTAAGGGTTGATCATAGTACATAAGTTCGATTTTGCGATCGCTTGTCAGCCGCGCTCGATCGATGTTATTATGACTATCTCTCTAGGCTTTCTGTATTTTTCCCTCTCGGTGGGATGTTTTTCTGTATGCTGGTAATAGTTTCCTTTTTTTATCCGCATATCTCCCCCCCCCTATGGTCGATAGTCTTCCCCTACGCAATTTAAAATATTATTGTGAAAGATTCGCATCTTTGAATGTTAATGTTAGTAAAAAAAGAGGTAATGCTCAATATAAACCAATTTTACTTTTATCAGTTATCGATCTAATTTCACAGGGATTAATCACGGAAAATAAAATTTTTGTTTCGGATGAATTAATTAATACATTTAATAAATACTGGAATGTTTTATCGTCTCAATACGAGGGGGGGTTGTATTATCCATTTTTTCACTTACAAAGCGAAGGATTCTGGTATTTAAGATTAAAGCCAGATTTTAATGGGCTACAGCCAAAGTCAATGAAAAAACTCAAATTAGCTGTAGAATATGCCTCATTAGATGAGGATTTATATAATTTGCTTCAAGACCAAAATTGTCGTCAAGAATTAATAGACACTTTAATATCAGTATGGTTTTTATCATCTCAAAAAGAAATTAGTGAAATATTGACTATTAACACTAACTTGCAGGATGTAAGTACGGAAGAATTATCAATATTCGATAATGTAGAACAGGAGAAAAAATTCTACCTACGAAAATCTTTAATAAGAAGTGCTTTTTTTCGTAAAGCAGTCGTTTATATATATAATTATCAATGCTCTTTTTGTGGTCTTAAAGTAAACCACTCCTTGACACAAAGTATTGTCGATGGCGCACATATCAAACCTTTTGCTAAATTCTATAATAACCAGATAAACAATGGTTTATCTCTGTGTAAAAATCATCATTGGGCATTTGATCAAGGATTATTCACAATTGATAATCAATACAAAATTATTATCACAGAAGATTTTGAAGAAGTTTCACCGAACGCAAAGTCTATAAAAGATTTTCATGGTGAGAATCTTATACTGCCTGATAATCACGAATATCTGCCTAATCTTGAATCCGTAAAATGGCATAGAGATAATATATTTAAAGGTTAAATTTATGAGAAATAATGTTATTTTTGGCGAGCAAACACAGATAAATATTTTTCCTTCTAGAACTGTTGATGACTTTGTTATAGACGTTGAAATAATTACAAAAGAAATTCAAAGTTTATATCTTTCTAACAGTATTCCATTTGTTATAGGTTACTCAGGAGGAAAAGATAGTAGTGCTGTTGTTCAGTTAATTTGGAATGCAATCAGCAAACTTTCCATCGAGGAGCGTCATAAAAAAATTTATGTAATGACTACAGATACTCAAGTTGAAAATCCTCTTGTATCTACTTGGGTTAAACAATCTTTAGCCAGAATGAAAAATGAAGCTAAAATGCAGCAGATGCCTGTAGAACCTTATTTATTACGCCCAGAAATAAAAGATACTTTTTGGACTTGTTTAATTGGTAAAGGCTATCCTGCACCTCGTCATGGATTTCGTTGGTGTACTGAAAGACTAAAGATAACACCAACAAATCATTTTATTCGTCAGCAAATTCGAGAAAATGGCGAAGTTATTCTTATGCTCGGTACAAGAAAGGCTGAGAGTAATAAACGTGCTTCAACAATGAATAAATATGAAATTAATAGCTTTCAAGAACAACTTAATCTTAAGGAGAATATTAGTAAACCATTGCGCTATAGTGGTAGCCTTCCCAATGCAATTATTTATAGCCCTTTAGAAGATTGGCGTACTGATGAAGTATGGATGTACTTAATGCAGTGGGAAAATCCCTGGGGAGGAGATAACAAAGAATTATTAGCAATGTATAGAGGAGCGACTGCGGATAATGAATGTCCCCTAGTGGTAGATACTTCCACTCCTAGCTGTGGAGATTCGCGTTTAGGTTGTTGGGTGTGTACGTTGGTGAATAAAGATAAATCGATGGAGGCAATGATACAGAATGACCAAGAAAAAGAATGGTTACAACCGCTTTTAGACCTTCGCAACGAATTAGATATAGAAGATGACCGACCAAAACGGGATTTTCGCCGTATCTTTGGGAAAGTACAATTATTTGAAAGAAACTTAAATGGAGAAATATCGATCGAACCCATACCCGGTCCTTATACTAAAAAATGGCGGGAATATTGGCTGAGAAGAGTATTAGAAGCTCAGGAGAGCGTGCGTACTAATGCCCCAGAGGAGATGAAAGATATTACCCTAATTACCACGGAGGAACTCAGCGAAATTCGCCGGATTTGGAGGGAAGAAAAGCACGAATTTGATGACCAATTACCGAAGATTTATAAACAAGTGACTGGAGAAACTTTTCAAGACCCGCGACCGGGGGCGGATAATAATCTTTTGGGGAGTGAAGAATGGGATATACTCGCGGATATCTGTGCCGAGGATTCCATGCACCTAGAATTATTGGCTAAACTTATCGATACAGAACGTCAATATTTTCTCAAAATCTCTCGAAAGGGTATTTACAAAGACCTAGAAAAATGCTTTGAGTCTAGTTCTCGTAGTAAAGAGGAAGCGATCGAAAATGCTCGTTATGTCTATGATCTAAAGAATGCTGCTCAAAGTGGCAATATTGCTCAGGTGAAAGAACAACTCAAAGAGAGTTTTAGTGAACCGGAAAAAGACCCGCAAAAACAGTTAACTTGGGCCAGTATGAAATTCCCTACAACCGTTGAGGAGGAGGAATAACGGGTTTATGTAGGGTTTGCTGAATAAATCTAACAACCTTGTTGGATAAGGTTTTTAGACTTTTTTTCCCTCAAAAAGTGCCGACCATTGGAGTGATTGGGGGGAAAATCCCTGGACTTTTTCCCTGAAAATTACCACACCCCACACCCTACCCCCACGAAAAACTTTTTGCCGCAAACCCTATGTAAACTGGCGATCGAGTGGACCATCAATAAAATTACTGTTTCCCGATGACGAGATGAAACCCTACCAAAAAATTCCTATTCGTGAATGTGGGGAACCCCTAGTACCTATACCCGCAGATAAATTTGTTATCCCTTCTCCCCACGCTTACGAGAAATTAGGGGCTAATTATCGGGGTAAATCTCCCTATTTTTTGCGACAAGGGGTGTTAAATGCTCTGATTGACGCTCAAAACCGTCTGCAAGTCTATCAACCCGGTTGGCAAATTCTGATTTTTGATGCCTATCGACCGGTGGAAGTGCAACAATTTATGGTCGATTATAGTTTTCAGACTCTCCTAGACACAAAAGGATTAGCCAAAGAGGAACTATCAGAGGCAGAAAGTCAAGCGATTTTAACAGAAGTTTACACTATTTGGGCGGTTCCCAGCGATAATGCCGCCACTCCGCCTCCCCATAGTACCGGAGCGGCGATCGATATTACCCTGGTGGACGAGAAGGGACAAGCCATCGACATGGGGGGAGAAATCGATGAGATCAGTGAGCGATCGCATCCCGATTATTATATCGCCGCAAAAAGCCCGCGAGAACAGAGTTATCATCAAAAACGAGTTTTATTGGCTAAAGTGATGGAGGAGGCGGGATTTAGCCGACATAAGGGGGAATGGTGGCATTTTTCCCTAGGGGATCAGATGTGGGCCTGGTCGCTCGATCGAGCCTACGCCATCTATGGCAGAGTGGAGGATTAAGTAGGGTTTGCGGCAAAAAGTTTCTTGTGGGGACAGGGTGTGGGGTGTAGGGTTTTACAGATTTTGAGGGGGTCAATTACCTAATTTTCAGGGGAAAAGTCCAGGGATTTTCCCCCCAATCACTTCCGTCGCCGGTACTTTTTGATTGACAAAAGGTCTAAAAGTCTTACCCAATAAGGTTTTAAGATTTATTCAGCCAACCCCAGATCAATACTGATATACTAACAAAAGAAGACTCAAAGCTTAGACCAGCTTCTGATCGATGATCGCCAAGATTTGATTAACAAAAGCTTGGTGATCAACCACTGGTTTAGAAATATAACCATCGGCCTGACTCTGCTTGAGAAAATTCTCTCGATCGCCCTCCATAGCGTGAGCGGTGACGAGAATAACGGGTAAATCGGCGGTTTCGGGGTTAGCTTTGAGAATTTGGCTGATTTTAATGCCATCTACCGCTTTCCCTTCATAGACACTATGGGAGAGGGAGACATCCATTAAGATCACGTCCGCTTCCTTATCCCGAGCAATACGAAGCACTTCTTCCACGTCTTCGGTCCCTTTAACCTCTAGACCACCTCGTTTGGTCAAAATTTTGGCAAAAACGCGAAAATTAATCGGGTCGTCTTCTACAATCAAAACAGTCGTCATAGGGATGCTCAGGGATAAACAAGGTTAAAACGGGCAAAATGCCTTATGATTCACAGCTAGACAGATTGAAAACGAGAGACTCATGGCCAAACAACTGGATTTCTTAGCTAGTGGTCAAATTATACCCACGGCCTTACACCAAGAGATGGAACGATCCTATCTAGAATATGCCATGAGTGTGATCGTGGGGCGAGCCTTGCCGGATGTACGCGATGGACTAAAACCAGTACATCGTCGCATATTATACGCTATGCACGAACTGGGTTTAACTCCCGATCGCCCTTTTCGCAAATGTGCGCGGGTGGTGGGGGATGTCTTGGGTAAATATCATCCCCACGGCGATCAGTCAGTGTACGAGGCACTGGTTCGTATGGTACAGGATTTTTCCAGTCGTTACCCACTTTTATCGGGCCATGGTAACTTTGGTTCGATCGATAACGACCCCCCGGCGGCCATGCGTTATACAGAAACCCGTTTGGCCGGCATCGGTGATCAGGCGGTTTTGGGGGGAATTAGCGAAGCTATCGTTAATTTTAGCAGTAATTTTGATAATTCTCAACAGGAACCCGTTGTTTTACCCGCTCAGTTACCGATACTGATTCTTAATGGTTGTTCAGGTATTGCGGTGGGGATGGCGACTAATATTCCTCCCCATAATTTAGGGGAAGTGGTGGAAGGTTTAATCGCTTTGATTGATAATCCCGATTTAAGCGAGGAAAAGTTAGTAGAAATTATCCCCGGTCCCGATTTTCCCACGGGAGGCGAGATTTTAGATGATACCGGCATTCGGGAGGCTTATCGCACCGGTAGGGGGATTATTCCCGTGCGCGGAGTGGCGAAAACTGAAACAATTATCATTGAGGGCAAGCGCCGAAGGGAAAGGACGGCAATTGTGGTTACTGAGTTGCCTTTTCAGGTGAATAAGGCGGCATGGATCGAAAAAATCGCCGAATTAGTCAATTTAGGGAAATTGGAGGGAATTGCCGATATCCGCGATGAAAGTAATCGCGAAGGCATTCGGGTGGTGATTGAATTAAAGCGGGAAAGTCAACCGCAGCAGGTTTTGGCGGCTTTATACCAACAAACGGCCCTACAGACTAATTTTGGGGCGATTATGCTCGCTTTGGTCGATAATCAACCCCGGCAGTTATCGTTAAAACAAGTTTTACAGGAATTCTTGCGCTTTCGAGAAACGACTCTCACCCGTCAGTATGGCGATGAGTTGCAACAGGCCAGCGATCGCTTACACCTAGTGGAGGGTTTATTATTAGCTTTGCAGAATATCGATCGCGTGGTGGATATTCTCAAAAATGCTCCCGATGGGACGACGGCTAAGTACCGTTTTCAGGCAGAATTGGGCATTAGTGACGCTCAAGCTGATTCTATCTTGGCTATGCCCCTACGTCGTTTAACCGGTTTGGAAAGACAAAAGTTAGAGACGGAAGCGACGGAATTACAAACAAAAATTCAACAGTTGGAAACTCTCCTCCATAACCGTCAGGAGTTTCTCAAGTCTCTGAAAAAAGAATTGCGCTCTTTAAAGAAAAAATTCGCCGATAGCAGACGGACAAAAATTCCCACTGGCAAGTCGGGGGACAGGAGACAGGAGACAGCAGGGAAGAAACAGGATTCTGTGGTTAAAAAACAGGAGACAGTCCCGATGAAAAAATTTTCACCCCCACAGATGAAAGAGGTTTCCTTCCCCACACCCCACACCCCACACCCCACACCCTCTTTCAAGTCAGAAGGGAAGAAACAGGATTCTGTTGTTAAAAAACAGGAGAATAAAGTTAAGAAAAAGTCTGAGAGTGAGAATGCACCGAGTTTAAGCCTATTTACGCCCCAAGAACCCCCAGAAAATGCGATTTTATTGCTTGATGCCGAAGATAAAATTAGTTGGACGACACCAGAAGAGCGAGCGCCGGACCGGGGTTTAATTATCTATCAACAGGCGATCGAAAAACGGGAAAATTTCCTAGTTATCCTCGATAATGCTAAAGCTTACCCGATTGCTACCCGGGAAGTTCCTCCAAAAGACAATCAACCAGTGTTAATCTCCAGTCTGCTGACCAAAACCGCCCAAAAAGATTCAGAAGCCGTATTAAATCAATTTTTCTTGACGGAACCTCAAAAAAATCAAGAATTGCTTTTACTGAGTCAACAGGGGCGAATAAAGCGGCTTCCCATCGATGAATTAGAGGGGGTTGGTATTCGGGGTTTGTCCCTCATGAAATTGAAAGAAGATGATCGCCTGTATGGCGCTATTTTTACTCACGAGGGTCTGGACTTAGCGATCGCCACCAGTAGCGGTCGGGTGTTGCGTTATCCCGTGCGCGAGGAATTATTGCCAATGATGAGTAAATCCGCTCAGGGTTTAGCAATTTTGCGATTGCGCTACGGGGAACATCTAGCCGGCTGTGTTTCTCTCCCTCATCGGCAAAATCTGCTGCTGATTTCGGGATTAGGTTACGGGAAAAGACTGGCGATCGAGAATTTACGCCTATCACAATTAGGCGATCTTGGTTCACCCGCTTTACAATTCGTCAACAAACAGGATAGTTTAGCGGCCATGGTAGCGGCCTGGGAGGGGAGTATAGTGTTATTAAGTACCAATCAGAATCGAAAACTACCCTTAGAGGTAGAGACTGTGACAGTTACGGGTAAAGACGGGACAGGTTCACAATTAGTTAAACTCAACCCCGCAGAAAAAATTATCAAAGCACAATTGTTACATCGTCTCTAAACAATGGGGAAAAAATCGAAAAATTTTGTGCGTAAACACCGAAATTGGCAAAGATGGTTAAAACTAACTCTGATTCTGGTTTTTGGGTTTATTATCCTTAATCTAGCGATTAATTTAGCCGTCCGCTTGCCAATTAATCAACAAAAACCCATTGATGCCATCTTAGTTTTGGGGGGCAGCATTCGTCGGGAAATTTATGCAGCTAATCTGGCCCAGCAATACCCCAATATACCGATTTTGATTTCCGAAGGCTCGAAAGACCCCTGTATTTTATTACTATTTGAACGGGCAAAAGCGCCAAAAACTAACGTCTGGTTAGAAAAGTGTGCTGATTCTACCTTCGGCAATTTTTTCTTTGCCGTGCCAATTTTAAAACAATGGGGAGTACATAAAGTAAAAGTTGTCACCTCTCCTACTCATTTACCCCGCGCTAAATGGTTAGCAGAAATTCACTTGCAATCCCACGGTATAGCAGTAGAAATCGATGCAGTCCGAGAAATTGGTATCCCCGGTAATCACGAATCAAAGCTAAAAACTGGGTTAGATGTGACTAGAAGTATAATTTGGGCTTTTGTGGGACAATTGATCTATCCCCCCTGTGGGCAAGTCATTCTCTTAAATTCCGTTGATTTGGAAGCTTGGCGCGATGAAGGTTTTCAATGTGAATCTCAAGGTAAGATCAGCTAAACAATACTCTCCCAGTTAGTTTTTTAGCGGCTGCATCCCATTTTTGTAAATCTACTAACTTGGGGTTTTTAAAGGCAAACTCTCTCTTCCCACTTTCCTATACCTTTTAAACAGGATTTAGCATCAGAAACCCTATCGGGTATTTGCGATCGCATCTAGAGCCAAATTCAGTTTCAGCAGGTTAACCCCCGGTTCGCCGAAGATGCCGAGAAAGCGCTCGTCGGTGTTTTTGGTAACGAGGATCTCCACTTGATTCGTCGGTAATCCCCGCACCCGCGCCACCCGCTCGATCTGCGCTCTGGCGGCCTCCGGGGTGATATGGGGATCAAGACCAGAACCGGAGGTGTACACCAGAGCTGCGGTGGGTTTAATTGTCGCTTTCTCTAATCGGGGAATCTCCCCCTCCAGTGCTTTTTGCGGGTCGGGATCGGGTTTTCCTTTAATTCGCTCGATCAACAGGGGGTTACTGGGAGCTAGGTTACTCGCCCCCGAAATTCCGGTTTGCAGGACTTTGTTAGGATCGTTTTTCGGATCGGCCGTACTGTAGTTGGTGGTACTCGGACGACTATTAAAATAGCGATCGCTGGTGAAAGGTTGCCCAATTAGAGCCGAACCCACCACTTGACCTTGATTATTGGTGATCAAACTCCCGTTCGCTTGCCAGGGAAAAAGAATTTGACCGATGGCGATCATCGAGAAAGGATAGATCAGCGCAGTGATCACCCAGAGAACTAGGGTAGAACGGATGGCTCTACCGGCCTCGCGTGCAAAACTCATGATTAAAACCTCTCCGGTACAAAGATGACCAAGAACAGATAGATAAATAAAGCAAAGGCGACTAATCCTAAAAGGGTTAATGCGAAGGCTTGCCCCCTATCGATAGTGCTTCCCGTAGAAGCTTGAACGATGGAGGAGAAAAGAATTGTTAGACAGAAATTTAAGAAAATGTACCCAAAAAATCGGTATTTTCTAGGGGCTGCTTTCATAAGAATTAGAGTTTTTTGGAGATTTGTTTTTGCCAGTAAATCAAGAAAATAGCTGTAGTTGTCAAAAATTATCAGACACCCCCCTTATCAAGGGGGGATTAAGGGGGGATCGACACCCCCCTTATCAAGGGGGGATTAAGGGGGGATCAAAGACAAAATCTATTTTCAATTTAATTATAGCCACTTACTTAGCTGTAGTTGTCGATAGGTTGTCTTGTTCCCCTTTTTCAAGTCATAGTTAAGAATACATTGGCCTACATATCTAGCCAAATTAATAGGAACAGCATTGCCAATCATTTGTTCTAGATTAGATTTTGTTCCTGTAAAAATAAAGTCTTTAGGAAAAGTTTGAATATAGCTTCGCTCCCTCGTTGTTAGCGGTCTTAATTTTTCCTTAAGATGACAAGCATCACCGGGATGTTGTCGATAGGTTTTGGGAACTGGTCGATTTACTCCTCGAATAGTAGGGCTAGGTTCATACATACTGAATATCGCCCTTCTTTGATAGCTTCTAGGATGTCTATAATAGTATTCTATATCTAATTCTTTGCCCATATAGTCAAATACAGTCAGAGGTTGACTTGATAGATTTTCATTGATCTCATCGATTAAAAAATCATCTTCTTCCTTCATTTTACCGATCAGAAAATATCTTTTTCTAGTTTGAGGAACTCCGCAGTAACAAGAATTAATAACTTTTTCAGTTAAACCATAACCATGGCTTTTAAAAATTTGTTTTGCTTGAGTGAGTATTTTACTTTTCTCAATTCTATCCACATTTTCCATAACAAACCATTGGGGACTTACTCCAGTTACAATTTCGGCGAATGTGAGCGTTAGATTCGCTCGTCCTAAACCCTCGTCTCTCTTACCCGCACTGGAAAAGTCTTGACAAGGAGGGCTGCCGACAATAATCTCAGGATTATATTGAGCCAATATTTCTTGGCTAGATTCTCTAGATAAATCGACATTAAATATCGGATGACTAAAGTTATTTCTATAGACATCTATAGCAGGTATCCAATTATCAAATGCGGCCACAATAGTAAACCCCGCTTTCTGGAAACCTAAAGATAAACCACCACAACCAGCAAATAAATCGATTGTGATCATTTTGCTCCCTCCTCTAAATTGACTCTCGAAAGCATAAAATAAATTATCGGAATCGGGAGCTAGACCGTATAACTCTTTTGTACTTAACTCCGCAGGTTGAATTTTTAAATTTTCATCGAGTTTCAGATATACATTTTTCAGTCCTTTCCCATCTAAGTAAGCGCACAAAGAAGCTGGAAATGAGGAATTAAATTGATTTTTCCCCCATGTTTCTTTTTGGGTAAAATCCCGATTCGAGTGCTTCAATCCGAATAAACTAGGCTTAAATATTGCCGATTTTCCCATTACCTCAACCCGATCGCTGAAATTATCTCATCAATAATCTTAATAGCAATAAACGGGGCAATCACGCCCCCCACGCCGTAGATGAGGATATTGCGCCGCAATAGTTGGTCAGCAGTGAGCGGGCGAAATTGAACGCCTTTAAGTGCTAGGGGAATCAAAACGGGGATAATCAGGGCATTGTAGATCAGGGCCGATACGATCGCCGATTGAGCGCTTTTCAAACCCATAATGTTTAAAGCACCGATCCCGGCGGCGGCGAAAATCGTCGGGATAATGGCGAAATACTTGGCGATATCGTTAGCTACCGAAAACGTGGTCAGGGCGCCGCGGGTAATGAGTAACTGTTTGCCGATGGTCACTAAATCGATCAGCTTGGTCGGGTCGGAATCGAGATCCACCATATTGGCCGCCTCCTTCGCCGCTTGGGTTCCGGAGTTCATCGCCACACCGACATTAGCCTGGGCCAGTGCGGGTGCGTCGTTGGTTCCGTCTCCCGTCATGGCAACTAACTTGCCCTTGGCTTGCTCGCGACGGATCACCTCGATCTTATCTTCTGGGGTGGCCTCGGCGATAAAATCATCCACCCCCGCCTCCGCCGCGATCACCGCCGCCGTGATCTGGTTGTCGCCGGTGAGCATGATCGTTCTCACACCCATGCGCCGTAATTGGTCGAAACGCTCTTTTAATCCAGGCTTCACGATGTCCTTGAGATAGATCACCCCGTAGATATCGTTACCCCGACAGACGGCGAGGGGAGTCCCCCCCAAACGGGAAACCCTTTCCTGTGCCTCATCGAGGGTTTCGGGAACGGAACCACCGCGGGAACGGACGAAACCTTTAATCGCGTCTACGGCCCCCTTACGGTATTCCTCGCCGGCCCTATCGGTGCCGCTCATGCGGGTACGAGCGGAGAATTCGATTCCCTCGCCGGGTTGGCCATCGATATCGAGGTTCGCGCCCAAATTCCGGGCTAAGGCAACGATCGAGCGTCCTTCCGGGGTTTCGTCGAAAAGGCTGGCCGCTAGACAGATGCGGGCTAATTCCTCGAGGTTATGACCGTTCACGGGGATAAATTCGTCAGCCAGTCGGTTTCCGAGGGTGATCGTTCCCGTTTTGTCGAGAAGGAGGGTATTCACGTCGCCGCAGGCTTCCACCGCGCGCCCGGAGGTGGCGATGACGTTAAACTGAGCCACACGATCCATCCCGGCGATGCCGATCGCGCTCAATAAACCGCCGATCGTCGTGGGAATGAGGGCGACGAGGAGCGAGATCAAGATGGCGATACTGGAACCGGCCCGAAAGGTATCCGCAACCGCCGGCCCGAGGCTCGTTTCCAGGAAACCGGCGATATAGTTCCCGATCGAGGGAATCGTGGCGACGACAATTAAAAAGACTTGGGTTAACACGGCCAGAAGTACCGTCAGGGCGATCTCGTTGGGGGTTTTCGTGCGCTCGGCCCCTTCCACGAGGGAGATCATGCGATCGATAAAACCCTGGCCGGGATCTTGAGTGATCCGCACTGTCAACTCGTCCGAGAGAAGCCTGGTGCCGCCGGTGACGGAACTGGCGATGTCGGTTCCGGGTTGTTTGAGGACGGGGGCCGATTCTCCGGTGATCGCCGATTCATCCACCGAACCGATTCCCTCGATCACTTCCCCGTCGGCGGGAATCACGTCCCCGGCCACCAGTTTTACCCGATCGCCCCGACCCAAGGCCGTGGAACTGACCGACTCGATCGAGCCGTCGGCAAGGATTTTCCGGGCCATCGTGTCGCTGCGGGTGGAGCGCAGGGCATCGGCCTGGGCTTTTCCCCGTCCCTCGGCGATCGCCTCGGCGAAGTTGGCGAACAGCACCGTGAAGAAGAGGATCAGGGTGATGATGCCGTTAAGTAGCCGTTGTTGTCCCCTATCCCCGGCGATCGTGCCGAATAGATGCGGGTCGATCGTGACCAGGGCCGTGATGATCGTTCCTAACCAGACCACGAACAGGACCGGGTTACGCACGGCGATGCGCGGGTCGAGTTTGAGGAAGGACTGCCGGATCGCGCGTTGATAGAGACCAGTCCGGTTTACCTTGGGGGTATGGCGGCGGTCGTCCCGGCGACCTCTCGGCACTCGCAACGGGCGGGAGGATTTAGAATTTCCTTTGTTCGTTCTCATAAATTATCCAAACTCCTAGCCGATCATCCGCGTGATTTGAAAGGCTTCCGCGATCGGCCCGAGGGCTAATATCGGCAAGAAAGTCAGCGCACCGAGAATTAAAATCACCCCCGCCGTCACGCTGGTAAAGAGTCCGGTATCGGTGCGGAGGGTTCCGGTGGTGGCGGGAACCGGTTGTTTGCGGGACATCCCATCGGCTAACAAGAGCAGGGCGGCGATCGGGATATACCGTCCAGCCAGTAAACTGAAGCAGGCGCTCAGATTCCACCAGAGAGCGGTAATCGTCGGTTTCGCCCCAGCCGCGATCGCAAGCGGCGCGGGTTGGGAATCCCCTAGTCCCTCGAATCCCGACCCGTTATTGGCGGCGGCGGAAGCGTACTCGTAGATAACTTGAGATAATCCGTGAAAGCCGGGGTTACTGATGCCCTGAAAGTCGGGAAAGGCAAGGGCGATCGCTCCGGGGATGAGGATGGCGATCGGGTGAACCAGCAGAATTAAAAAACTCGCTAACACCACTTCCCGTTTCTCGATTTTGCGCCCGAGGAATTCGGGGGTTCGCCCCACCATTAGCCCGGTGACGAATACCGCAAGGATCAGATAGGCAAACAGGTAGGCGGTGCCGGTTCCCTGGCCGCCGAAAACGATTTGCAGGAACAGATTCGAGAGGGTGACGAAGCCGCCGTTCGGCATCAAGGAATCGTGCATGGCGATCACCGCACCGCACATGGTGGCCGTGGTAGTTACCGCGTACAGGGCCGATTGCGCCCAACCGAAGCGTACTTCTTTCCCCTCGAAGTTAACCGCTCGCTCCACCCCTAGCAGGGAGTTAACCGCCTGGTTGCCATTGTATTCCCCGATCGCTGTGATGATCGTAAAGCCGATGAAGATACCGAGGGGAATTAGATAGATTAACCGAGCTTGCTTGAGATTATCGGCGAAAACCCCGTAGGTATAGATCAGGGAGGTGGGAATCGAGAGAATCGCTACCAACTGCACCAGATTGACGAATCCGTTCGGGTTTTCAAAGGGGTGGGCCGAGTTGCTGGCAAAAAAGCCACCGCCGTTTTCTCCCAATTCCTTAATAATCTCGAAGTGGGCCACTGGACCGCGGGCGATCGCCTGACTGAGGTTGGGGTTTTCTAGCGTCGGCAAGATCGCCGGGCCCGCGAGGGTTTCCGGGACTCCGGCGATGATCAGGGCAATTGCCCCCACGATCGAGATCGGTAAGAGGATACGGGTGATCGCTCGGATCAGATCCACATAGAAATTGCCCAACGGTCGCCCCGTCAATCCCCGAATAAAGGCGATCCCCACCGCTAGACCGGTTCCGGCCGAGGTGAACATCTGGTACCCGAGACCCCATATCTGACTCCCGTAGCTGAGGGTGGTTTCTCCGGAATAATGCTGTTGGTCGCTGTTGGTGATAAAGGAAATCGTCGTATGTAGCGTGGTGTCCCAAGAAGGGGCGGGGATCCCCGTCGGGTTGAGGGGAAGGACTCCTTGGCCCGCAATCAGGGAAAAAACCAGAATTGCTATTACCGCGTTACTGTAGAGAACGGCGCGGGCGTACTGCCAGCCGGTCATATTCTCTTTCCCTTTCACTCCGACGAAGGTATAAAGAAGACTCTCGGCTCGATCGCACAGTGGGTCGAGTAGGGTTCTCCGTTCCATGAACACCCTAGCCATATACCGCCCGAAAAAGGGGGTGATCGCCACGATTATCAGGATCGTGAGCGCGATTTGAATCCATCCTTGCAACATGGTTCGATCAACTCCAAAAAAAGGCCCGTGGAGGCTCGATCAACGATCCACCGGGAAACTCACGGGTTCGCTGTCTCGAAACCGCTTGCTGAAAACCGAGTTTGTCTAATCATTAGCGATCATTAACAAATGGATGTCGAGGGATTATTATCGCCTCTGCTGGAACGATTATAGCGATTTGTCGCACCTTGACAATCTATATTTTTTCCGTTCGTTGTCCTATCAGCTTTTACGCACTTATGCAGCAATACCGACAATCAGCAATTATCAGTGACTCTTAAGATGTTAGGTCACAAGTGTTTGATCCAAGCTGATGGCCAAATACCGCCAATTTCGAGACCAGCTAGACCACTAGAGCTATTTATAAGGGTTTTACCACGACTATCAGCCAATTTTATCGATAATTTACCTTTGAGGGTATCTTGACAAGCAAAACAGAGACCTTTTTCTGTGGGTACACGCACGCGATCGGGAGGATGATCACTGATACCGATTAAGACAATGGTATAATTCTCGTTGGTTGCCCTCATTTCCCAGTATCCCCAGGGTTGCACTGTCCAAGTTAGTTGAGAATTCCAGATATCAAACTTATAAAAGCGATTTTGCCAGTGAATACCGATAATTCCCACCGATTCCGTCCAGTGGAGAACTTTCCGGGTAGAACCCACTGCGGTTAAGGTTAAATCGGGATTTTCAGGGAAAGCATTACAATTAATCCAAAACCACTTTTCGGGGAAAGAATAACCCCAATTTTTCTCGCTATAAAAAGGTACATTCTCAAATTGGTAATTTTTTCCCCCATAGGTAATCATTCCCGTTGCTAAACCATGAGCAGTTAAAATCTGCCAACCCGGGTCAAAAATCGGTAAATAAGATAATATTCCTGCTGTTGCTTGGGGTAAACGCTTGTTATCTCCCCAACTGTACCTAGTTTCAACGCGATAATCCCATTGACAGATTTCTCCAGTGACGGGATCATAAATTCGTCCTTGCTGCTGGTTTGCCGTTGCTTGATAACCCTCTTGAACAGACTCGAAAAAAGCTGACGGGGAAAGGAGACAGGGACGGATTTTTAAGTTAGTTTTTCCCCAATGGATAATGGCTAATTGCTGACGACTTGCCCAAAATTTATCCGTATCGGGAAAAGTGCGACAAAGATAATTAGATTCTATGGCTAAAATTTGTACCGCTCCGCCGCTATTGACTTGACCGCCGCTTGGGTCTTGAATAGAATACATAAAGGCGAATCCGTCGGCTAATTGCGGAATCATGACTCGGAAGTACCAACCTTCAAAGAATCGGGGAGTGATACCATCCCAATGGTAGCCAGAATGAGGGGGTTGTGAAGACATCTATGGGTTTATCTTTAGGTATTGATTTTGGCACATCGGGAGCGCGAGCGATTGCTATTGATTCTAGCAAAAATATCGTCGCTGAGGTTCATTATCCTTTCACTAATGCCAATTTTCAGGATTGGCAAAAGGCCCTATTTTATTTATTGGATAATCTAGGGGATTCGGTGCGTTCAGAACTTAAATCGATCGCGATTAATGGTACTTCCTCGACGGTGTTATTATGTGATAATTGGGGTAATCCTCTTTCTGAGGCCATATTATACAATGACGGGCGAGGAATTGGGTTTTTAGAAGCAATTAAAGCTATAGCACCTCCTCACCATCCCGTGATTATTGCTACCTCCAGTTTAGCTAAATTACTTTGGTGGAGTGAACAAGAAATTTTTTCGCAAGCGCGTTATTTTCTCTCCCAAGCGGATTGGTTAGCATTTCTCCTGCACGGTAAACTGGGAATTAGTGATTATCACAATGCCTTAAAGTTAGGTTATGATCTCGAAAATCTCTGTTATCCCGATTGGTTAGAGAATTTACCGATGTTTAATTTATTACCGCAAATTTTTGCCCCAGGTACAGCGATCGATACTATTAAACCGGATTTAGTGACTCGTTTTGCTATCCCGAAAGATTGTTTAATTTATACGGGAACCACCGACAGCATAGCGGCATTTTTAGCCAGTGGTGCTAATTCTTTAGGGGATGCAGTGACATCTTTAGGTTCAACTTTAGTCTTAAAATTATTAAGTAGCCAGAAAGTTGATGATAGTAACTATGGCATCTATAGTCATCGTTTAGGAAATTTGTGGTTAACCGGTGGGGCATCCAATACGGGAGGAGCAGTGTTAAAGAAGTTTTTTTCTGATCAAGAATTGAGAAATTATAGTTTAGCAATAGATGGACAAAAAGAAAGTAATTTAGATTATTATCCTCTACTAAAAGCGGGCGAACGCTTTCCAATTAATGATCCTTTTTTACCCGTGAAACTGACTCCCCGGCCCGATAATCCTCGAGAATTTTTGCATGGGTTACTAGAAAGTATTGCCCGCATTGAAGCTTTAGGTTATCAGCGTTTACAGGAATTGGGAGCCAATAAATTAGAGCGAGTTTATAGTGCCGGTGGTGGGGCAAAAAATTCGACTTGGAGAATAATTCGTCAGCGTCATTTAGGGGTTCCCGTGCTTTTGTCTAAACAGGAGCAAGCGGCCTATGGTACTGCCCTATTAGCACAGCAATCGGTTACGCTGTTGAAATAGTCTCATAAGTAGGATTTGCGGCAAAAAGCTTGTTGGTGGGGTTAGGAGTCGGTCGTCGGTCGTCAGTATTCAGGAGATAGGGTGATAGGGTTTTGGGGCGATAGGGTGATGAGACAGCTTCCCCATTTCCCCATTTCCCCATTTCCCCATTTCCCCACTTCCCCACTTCCCCACACCCTACACCCTTCGTTAATTAACCGTAATAGGGTGGCTCATTACCCGGTTTCCATTTGATATTACAGCCTAAACTCGGTTTTTGGTCCGTCGGCACTGGTTGACCGGTTAAAACCTTGTCAATAGCGGCGCGGAGATCTTTGCCTGTCACCGGTATTCCATTACTAGGACGACTATCATCCAATTGACCGCGATAGACTAGGCTGCGCTGACTATCAAAGAGGAAAAAATCGGGAGTACAGGCTGCCGTGTAAGCTTTCGCCACTTCTTGGCTTTCGTCATAGCATAAATTGAATTTAAAGTCAAGGGTTATCGCCATTTTTTTCAAATTTTCGGGCGAATCATCGGGATATTTCTCCACGTCATTAGAACTAATTGCGAGGATGCCCAGATTGGTATTAGCATAATCGCGACCTAGACGGGTAAGTTCTTCTTGAATGTGTTTAACAAAGGGACAATGTTCACAGAGGAAGATGACTAACAGAGCGGTTTTAGCCGCAAAGCTGTCCAGAGAGATAGTTTCACTCGAAACCACATCGGGTAAGGCAAAACTGGGAGCTTTTGTCCCCAGATCTAACATTGTGGACTCGGTGCGTGCCATAAAGTTTCTACTCTTTTCTATAGGGAGGACTGAGATTTTTATAGCATTTCACGCTTCATCGCGCAAATTTAAGGCCTTAACCAGCATCAGTAAACAGTAATCAGTGAACAAGTAATCAGTAAACAGTGAACAGTAAACTGATAAGCCATTGACCTATCTAAATTACTGGTTAGAGCTGCAGTAGTCATGGTTCGCAGTGTCCGCTAATTGTGGAATAAAACTACTACAGAAATTCGCTTCTTCATCAGTAGTTTAGCAGCGGATGCCCAAAAACACGCCGAGGTGATTCGCAGACATTGGAGTATTGAAAATATAGCAATTCCCATAGTTGTGAGGTACAGAGTCTTAGGTTTTGAGGAGTCAGGAGTCAGGAGTCAGGAGTCAGGATTCGGGATTCAGGAGTTAAGATTTTGGTGTACCTCATGAGATTGAGAAACGCTATAGTCTCCATTGGGTACTCGATGTTACATTTAATCAAGATGCCTGGGATTCGTCTGGGGTATGGAGCGGAAAACCTAGGTCTGTTGCGCCGTTTAAGTCATTAGTAGATTCATTGACATCCTCACCGCCGTAAACGGACGGTGATTCCCAAACCTCACGATTTAGGTTTCTGCTTCTTTCCCGAAGGATTTTTCGCACCTGCCTTAACAGATTTACTCTGTTCTGGTCTTA
>NZ_SFBZ01000144.1:0-32828 GCF_007095495.1 Microcystis sp. M_QC_C_20170808_M9Col
GGACTCTGTGTAAGACAGTACATGGTTTTTTAACTGTGGTATGCGACGGTGGTGGAAGCAGAAACTTAAATCGTGAGGTTTAGGAATCGCCGCACTTTTAGGGCGGCGAGGATGTCAACGTATTTACCTCTCCTAAGACTGACAATCAAACAGAAATGAGTAGTCAAAATCATCAGCCCTAAACCTCGATTGTAACAATTTTGGGGTCTAAATCCTGTTTAAAAGGTATAGGAGAGGGGGAATTATAAATTATGAAGTGGGGAAGTGGGGAAGTGGGGAAGTGGGAAGAATAAATAAAAATAATCTCCTGTCTCCTGTCTCCTGTCTCCTGTCTCTTGACTCGGAGACTACTGGCTCCTTGCTCCTCAATCTAGCGTCTGTGAGGAATTGAGAAATTGGGGATGATTTGATAGGATGTTAGTACAATCGGGGAATAGTAAAGAAAAAACCCCCTATTGCTCATGAGTCAAAATCCCAATTCTTCCTCGCGACCACTGCAGCCGCTGCCGGTTCCCTCCCTGCCGATGCCTCCCTCAGAAATCACGGGAACCAGCACGGGGACAACTCAAGAAATGAGCCAACAGGTGGCGACAACGAGCAAAAACGTGCCGAATATGCCGCAAAATGGTCAAATTTCCGCCCCACGTCCTCCCCAAAATCGCGCTCCCAGTCAGGCTGCTTCTCCCCAAACCCCACCCCGGCCGGGTCGCGCTCCCAATCAACCCACCTTAGAACATTTGATCCGGATGGCCTTTGATCGGGGTTATTCGGACGTTCACCTAGGAGTTGGAGAACAACCCCGGATGCGGGATCGTGGTGAAATGATTATTCTCAACTATCCTGAAATTGACATCAACACTTTTTATAGTTGGTTACGGGAAATCCTCGGTGAAGAAGAAATCCTTCGCTTTAAAAAAGACCTAGAATTTGATGGTGCAACTCAGTACGAATTCGCTAGGGTGCGGATTAATATCTTTGAAAGTCTGCGCGGTCCGGGGATGGTTTTGCGTATAATTCCCATGAAAATCCTCACTATGGAACAATTGGGCTTACCGGCTGTGTTCCGGAATGTGTGCGATGTGCATAAGGGATTGATTTTAATCACCGGTCCGACGGGTTCAGGGAAAACCACCACCCTAGCAGCCATGATCGATTACATCAATAAAGAACACGCCAAACATATTATCACCATCGAAGACCCGATCGAATTTGTCTATCAAAGTCGTCGCAGTTTGATCAAACAAAGGGAAGTGGGAATACACACCCATGAGTTCGATAATGCCCTAAAAGCCTCTTTGCGGGAAGACCCAGATATTATTCTGGTGGGGGAGATGCGGGACAAATCCACCGTTAATACTGCCCTGAAAGCTGCCCAAACCGGTCACTTAGTCATGGGAACCCTGCACACCAACAGCGCCATTAAAACCCTGGAGCGGATTTTAACTCTTTATACCGCCGAGGAACGGGAATCGATGCGGGTGGCGATCGCAGAATCCTTGGTTTGTATTATTTCCCAGGGTTTATGTCGCACCACCGACAGTAAACGGACCGCTTTTCACGATATTCTCGTCAACACAGAAACCGTCAAAGATTACATTTGCAGCGGCAAAAATGACGAAATTATCGAATTAATGAGAGATGGCGAATATGATGGCATGATTACCACTAATCAATCTCTGTTTAACCTCTATCAAGAGGGACGGATTAGCGATGAGGTCGCCCTGGAAATGTCCCCGGTTCCCAATGAAATGGCGATGATGCTGCGGGGTAGAATCTAGAAAAACCCTGAAGGAAATCCTTGAGGGGTCAAGAGTTTAGTAGTCTAGAAAAATAGAAGCTCCTATTGATTCCCTAGGGGAACCCCTCAAGTGACCACTTCCGCGATTGTGTTGCCCGATATTTTTAAAGGCATCGCCCTGTTTACCCCCGGGGGCGACCTGATTTACTGTATCGATCCTGATAAACAAACTCATTGGCATCTGAATCTCTGCGCTGCTCTCCAGTCCGCTTTAGGGTTGCCAGAACCCCCCCATTTTTTAGTTCCTAGTTTTACCGCTACCATAGATCGCTGGCGAGATCCCTACAGTCACCGTATTCATACTAGAGCCGAAGTCTATCCCCTTGTCCGTCGCTATCAGCCTTTATTAAATGCTATTTTCGCCACGGACGAGCGAGCTTGGTTTACTGTACCTTGGCAGGAACAATCCTCTAATCCCACTATCTTAGAAACCTATCGTCAGCAGTTTCCCCAACTTTGGCAATCCCACGATCTGATTCTCCGTTATCAGGAGCGCCCCGCAACGACTTCGGGGATTAGTGCTGACTCTGACTATACTAACCCTAGTCCCAAGGGTTATGTTTTGCGGTTATTTGTCTCCGGCAATAATGCCAATACTAAACACACCCTAGAATCGATCCATCAGCTTCTAGAGCGAGAATTACACCATCCCTATACCCTGAAAGTGATCGATATCTCTAAGCATCCAGAACAAGCAGAATCTAATCATGTCTCTGCTATTCCCACTTTAGTCCGGGTTTGGCCGCAACCGGTGAAACGCATCATCGGCGAATTTGAGGATTTACCGCGAGTATTACAGATTATCGCCACCGCTTAGGGTTTAAAGACTTCTGACTCGATTCCTCGCCACCATTCGCCCAATTTCATTAAGTCTTGCTGAATATCATCCAATTCTTGGATATATTCCTGTTGGGAAAGACTGGCACGACGTTCTTGCAGTTTTTTGAGACGCAATTGCACCAACAGCCAAGGCTTAGAAATACCGTTAGTTTCTTCGATATAGCGAGCGATATCTTGACTATCCATAGTTTTTTACTGTTATTATCCTATATTTTCTCAAATTAACCCGAGACGCCTTTTTTTTAGTTGCAGAAGATTATGTTTGATTTTAGCCACTATTACCCCTACGCCGAATTAGTTTCTTTCCTGAAAAACCTAGCCTCATCCTATCCTAATTTAATTAGCCTCACCTCGATCGGTAAAAGCTACGAAAATCGAGATATCTGGTTAACTACCCTCACAAATCAAGCCACAGGCCATTATTTAGAAAAACCTGCCTATTGGATTGATGCTAACACCCATGCGGGGGAAGTAACCGGCTCTGCCGTCGCTCTCTACACTATCTCCCATCTTTTGCGCCAATACGGTCATAATTCCCAAATTACCAGACTTCTTGACCATTACACTGTCTATATTTTGCCGCGATTAGCCGTGGATGGAGCAGAAAAATATCTCACCACTCCCTATATGTTACGATCGAGTATTCGTCCCTATCCCCACACGGATGAGAAACCGGGGCTATATCCTGAAGATATTAACGGCGATGGTTTAATCTTACAAATGCGCCAAAAAGATACCTGTGGCGCTTGGAAAATTTCTGAACAAGATCCTCGCATTATGGTGCGTCGCGAACCGGAGGAATTTGAAGGAACTTTTTACACTTTGCTCACCGAAGGTTTAATCCGCGATTACGATGGCTATAATTTTACCACTGCCCCCACCCTAGAGGGCCTGGATTTTAACCGCAATTATCCCGTTTATTGGGTTCCTGAAGGGGAACAACAGGGGGCTGGCAATTTTCCTTTTTCGGAGCCAGAAACCCGTGCAGAAGCCGAATTTTGGGCAAATAACACTAATATTAATGGCTTCGTTACCTATCATACCTATTCAGCAGTCATGTTGCGTCCCTATAGCACCCATCCCGATGAATATTTCCCCGTGGAAGACTTAGAAATGTATAAATATATTGCTGATAAGGGAAAAGCAATGACTGGTTATGAATGCGTTTCTGTCTATCACGATTTTCGTTATCATCCCAAAGAAGTGACTAACGGTGCCATGGATGATTACGGTTACGATCATTTTGGTTGGTATGGTTTTACGGTGGAGTTATGGGATGCACCCACCCAAGCGGGAGTGAAAAAAGATGATTATATTCAATGGTTTCGCTGGCATCCTTTTGAAGATGAATTGAAATTACAGCATTGGAATGATGAGAATTTAGCGGGAAAGGGTTTTATTAATTGGCAAAGTTTTGATCATCCCCAATTGGGAGAGGTGGAAATTGGCGGTTGGGACTTTAAAAATGTCTGGCAAAATGCCCCAGAAAAGTATTTACCGGATTTATGTGAGAAACAATGTCAGTTTACTATTGCCCATGCTTTAATGTCACCTCTTTTAGCTATCTCTCGTCTTGATCTTAAGTCGGAGGGAAATGGTATTTATCATCTGGTTTTACAGTTGGAAAATCAGGGATTCTTACCCACTTATACCAGTAAAAAGGCACTGGAAAGAAAGATTGTTCGTCCCATTCAAGTCAAGTTAAATTTAGCCGATGAGGTGAGTTTAATAGTGGGAAAATTAGAGCAGGAAATCGGTCACTTAGAAGGGCGATCAAATAAAGTATATAGTAGCCTCGCTCATGGTTTAGATTATCGCCGTACGGTGGAATGGGTGATTAAAGGAGTTTCTGGTCAAGAAATCGAGATTATCGCTATAGCTGAAAGAGCCGGAACAGTCAGACAAAAAGTGATTTTATAGAGCTATTTTGTTCGATAAAATTGTTAAATAAGTATCCTTGGATTCTGTGGGTAAAACTCGCAATTTTTGGCTGCGAAGATCCGGTTCTAATCCCAAAGCTTCTAAAGGAATTACTCCTAATAAATTGTTTTGACCCCCGGGTAATTCCAAACATTCAAAAGTTCCTTCCCGTCCCGCGATAATCAAGGTGGCATCGCGAAAAATTCTCGCTTTTCCTATGCCTTTAGCCGTAGCCACATCTACTTCTTTTAAAAGCTGTAAACCCAAGCGGGAGACTACTTCCGGCACTAGACAAAGAGTGGTTGCCCCCGTATCCACCAAGACATTTTCTAGGGTAAGAGAGCGAATTTGTTCCGGTGCGATCATACCATCCTCTGCACGAATTTGATCCGCTCGATTGATAACTGTAATGGTGGTGTAGATTTTGCCCATATCTTCTGTAATAACTGCTGGCTCAACCATAAGATTACCCTCAATTCTACCTTCAATTATACCGGAATAATTGCCAACAACACTGTCTAGTAATTTTAATTATTAATCCGGCCATCGGGCATAATTGCACCGCGGAAGTTAACTCCCATCAGATTAGCACTCATTAACTCGGCACGAGTTAGATTAGCATTACTTAAATCGGCACCGGTGAGATTTGCTCTAGCAAAGAAAGCATCGACTAAATCTGCTTCGCTGAAATTAACTCCTGAAAGATTAGCCCTTCTTAAGTCAGCATGATTCATTCTTGCTGCTTGAAAATTAGCTTGACTAAGATTAGCTCGATCGAATTTTATTTGAGTCATAATTGCACTATGGAAATTTGCCTGCATTGCTTCCGTATCGGTCATTTTTGACCGCACTAAATTGGCTCCCGCTAGATTTGCCCCCACTAAATGCGCCCCGATTAAATTAGCATCAGTAAGTAAAGCATCTTGGAGATTAGCATTAGTTAAATCCGCTTTTCTGAGGTCAACATTGCACAAATTAGCCTCCTTTAAATTGGCTCCTACTAGATTTGCTCGCACCAGATCAACCCCTTTCATATTAGCCCCTTGCAGGTCGGCGCGGGAGAAATTAGCCCCTTGTAAATTAGTGTTATGATTTTTCTTTTCCTGACGCATATTTGTTCCCCGCAAACAAGCACCAGTGAGGTTAGCACCACTTAAATCAGCCCCCCGTAAATCCGCCCCGATTAAGTTAGCATCAAGTAACGTCGCTAGGGTGATATCGGTATCACGAAGATTAGCCCCTTGTAGCAGCGCTCCGTGTAAATTGGCACTGCGTAAATCTGCCCCATTTAAGTCAGCTTGGTTGAGACTAGCACCGCTTAAATTAGCTGTCACAAGATTAGCTTGAGCGAGATTAGCCCGGTTAAGATAGGTAAAGAGAAGATTGGCTCCGTGCAGATCTGCTTCATTTAAAACAATGCCAATTAAGTCAGCACCAACTAAATTAACTCCGGGTAATTTTAAGCCACTAAATTGAGTTTCTCCTGCGGCATAACGTGCAATTAATTCGTTGGGTTTCATAGGTAGAATATCCAGATAAATTTGGGTAAAAAATTAAAGAATTTTTTGTAAAGTTTGCACCAGAATACTGGCGGTTTGAACGTTAGCATCCGTATCCATTTGGGTTTGAGCAATATTGTATAGTTGAACTTCGATATCCTGGAGGGATTTCCCACTTTGGATGAGTTGTTGTAGTAAATCTTCTAGGGTATAACTTCGCAGGGTTGACCAATCTTGACCGCTCCGATCCCAAGGATGAAATAGGAGCGAGAAAATCAATATTTTGGCTCGTAATGGATTAGCATACTGGAAAATTTCTAAACGAATTTCAAAGGGGTCATAGGCAGGAATTTGTGGGGAATTACTGGGGTTGTTATTTGAGGAAGCCGGCTCGGCAAAGGGCAATTCCATGACTAATTGCGGTTCATTTAGATTGATGATCGAAGAGGAAAAATCCACAGGTTCACTTCTAGAGGGGGAGAAAGATGTGGTTTTAGACGCAGAATCAGAATCATTCTTTAGATGAACTATTTGAGTGTTCAAGATTTGACTTTTTGACTCATTATCCTCTTCTTCGTCATCGTTATCAGTATCGTAGAGAGGCTCTAGTTGGGTAAGAATAATATCGGCTAGGGCTAGGTAGAGAGCTTTTTTGTTAATCTTTTCGGCAACTTGCTTGAGAGTTTGTCGCAAGCTTAGGAAATTGGGATTGTTTCGCTGAAGTTCTAAAACAATATTTTTTAAGCCATAATTATTAATCACCGCTTGCTCGTTTTCCCAACGATTTTTACAAGCGGCAAACATTAATTTTTGAATTCTCGCTGTCTCTCGATGATTTTCTATTCCACTAACCACCTGTCTTAATAAATTATCTTCCTCGTTGTTGACATCATTATTAACGGTGGTGAAGCTAGGGTTAACTTCCGGTTTCACTGGTAATAATTGATTGTCGTAGGCGGCAGCAACATTACTATATAATTGACTGATTTGCTCGATAATAACCGTGGCTACTCCCAGATAAGCTTTAGGACGATTGAGGGTTTTAACTAATTTATAAACAGAAAAAGTTAATTGTTCTTTATTGGTTTTGAGTTGCACTAACTCCTTCACCAGGTCTTCCATAGCCACAGTGTTCAAAATATTAGGCTCATTTTCCCAATATTTTTTACAGATACAAAAGATTAATTTTTTGATCCGTAATTTTTCTTCGTGGCTGTCGAGATAGCGAACTACGTCATTAAAAACGTCGATGGATGATTGCATAGTAACCTCTGATCCGAGAAAAGAGCCAGCCCTCGCACGCCTCTACTATAGCGGTATGCTATTGGTCTCTCGCGAGTCAGCTTGCCAGAATATATAAGTTATTCCTCGCTTTTAGTGCCTGAAAATATCCTAACCTAAAAGCGTGGCACTATTGAGTTGGGGTTGCCGGATCTGGTCTATCTTCCCTAAGAGTACCCAGCCTAACTCCTAAAATTAGCAAACGATTATTTTTTCGCCTGGCTCGTTTTTAGTACAAATGTTCGGACAAAATCGGAGTAAAGTCTTTAAGTTTAGACGACCGATGCCCGATAGGGTTAGAGTAATCAGGGAGAAACTGATTTATTGAGAGGCCATATCATCCCATGCTAGAACTCTACCAATTTGAATTATCTGCCTATTGTGAGAAAGTCCGTCTCATCCTCGACTATAAAGGACTTGCCTATAAAAAAAGGGACGTGGTGCCGGGGGTGGGACAATTGGAATTATTCCGTCTTTCCGGACAGCGACAGGTTCCCGTCCTCAAGGATGGCGATACTTATATTGCTGACTCGACGGAGATTGCTTTTTATCTCGATCGCAAGTATCCTGAAAAACCAATTATCCCCACAGATCCCCTACAACGGGGTCAATGTTTATTAATCGAAGAATGGGCCGATGAATCCCTGGGATTAAAAGGAAGAACCGCTTTTCTCGGCGCTTTTGCCCAAAATCAAAACTTTCGTACCGCTTTTTTACCCCAGGAAACTCCCGGTTTTATGCGCTTGTTGCTGGGTTCTATGCCAGGGGAATTAATTGATATTTTGGGGGCAGGTGTAGGTCTGGGAAAAGATGCTATCAATACAGCGAAAAAGGGGCTACAACAGGATTTAGAGGCTTTGAACCTCATTTTAACCAATCGTCCCTATTTAGTCGGGGATCAGCCCACTTTAGCCGATTTAGCCGTGGCGGGATTAAGTGTGCTGCTTCAGTTTCCCCAGGGTTCCTATCTCAACTTACCCAGGGAATTGCAAGGCAAGGGGATTCCGGGGTTAGCCGATAATAGCGCCTACGAGGGCTTTTTTGCTTGGCGCGACCGTCTTTATAGTCAATACCGTCAAACTATCACCCCGGGAAGTTCCACCCCTCCTATCGATTCCCCCAACTCCATCCAGATTGAATAGCAGCGCTTGACTAGGCTGGTGGGGTTTGGGGTGTAGGGTGTAGGGTGTAGGTTGTGGGGTGTAGGGTGTAGGGTGTGGGGTGTAGGGTGTAGGGTGTGGGGAGATTAAATAAAAGCAATCTACTGATCACTGATTACTGATCACTGATTACTGATTACTGTTAAGATTCCCGTAAAACGTAGCCCACACCACGCACGGTATGAATGAGGCGTTTTTGACCACCAGCCTCCATCTTCAGGCGTAAATAGCGAATATACACCTCAATAACGTTTGATTCTCCTTGAAATTCGTCTCCCCAGACATTTTCGAGAATTTGATCCCTCGATAATACTTCTTTGGGGTGAATCATGAGGTAGCGCAGCAGTTCAAATTCCTTCATCGTCAACTCAATATTTTTGTTTTTATAGGAGAGACGACGACTGGCTAAATCTAATACTAAGTCACCGAAACCCAATTGTTCGGGGGTAATTTCCAGAGGTTGCAGGTAAAAACGGATTAATTTGAGAAAAGATTGCGAATTATAGGGTTTGAGAAAATAATCGTCGGCTCCCGCTTCCAAACAGGCGAGACGTTCTTCTAGGGTTTCTTGAGATACTAACAAAATAATATAAACGCGACTTCCCTGGGAACGTAAACGACGACAAAAATTCACACCGGCCTCCGCTGCGAGGAAGCGATCGAGTATAATCATCGCTGGCTGCCAACTTTTCACTTCTGGGAAAGCGATATCAATGCTAGGCACGCTCAGGGGACGATAACCTGCTTCTTTCAAGTCCGCACTAGCTAGTTTAGCGATATTCTCCTCAATTCCCACCAAGAGAATTGAAGAATTCGGAACGGATGTACTCATAAATCAGCAGCGGTAAAGAAATAGGAAAGACAGGGAGGGGACTACCTAATTATAGTTAATTGATTCTTGCCTAACCGATTTAATAAAAAAGTTAACGCTGTGGTGCGTTGGACAAAATTACCATTGATAGACCAACCGGTCACTCGATCGGGGGACGACCAGAGGCTAAGATGATCTACAGGTGGATCTGCATAAAAATTTTCTTGACCGCTACCCAGTAAACAGGAACTCCAATGGGTAAAATAATCGTGACTCAGGCGATAAATGGGAAAATTACCGATTAATGGCACTCCCCACCCGTCCAGAGCTATTAAAGCGGCAATTTTTGCCCCTTGAGCTTGCCAATAATGAGCTAAAGCGATCGCATTTACCACCCCCGCACTAAACCCAATCAAGGTTAGAGCTTCTCCCGGTGAAAAAGCTTCATTTAAGCAAGAAAAAGGCGAAATAATAATATAGGAACGTAATTTGACCGATTGGCTCCCCAGATGTCCTAAAAAATCCTCGGTCAGTCTAGAATCATGAAAACCCGGACAAATTACCAAAGACATACAATTAATTGACACTCCCCAAAGCACTCATGGGAGGGATTCTCGAAGCTCATCACTGCGCCTTCTGGTTTCCCCTACTCACGTCTTACACGATTATGTCCCATCCGAACCTACTAGAATATCACTTCTTATCTAGTTGTCCACTTGTGGATAGCTCTGCAAGCGTTTTGGTCTTTCAACCAAGATTCCGGTATGCCCTACCCTATCCGCCTTACGGCTTCCCCACTTCCCCACTTCCCCACTTCCCCACTTCCCCACTTCCCCACTTCCCCACTTCCCCACTTCCCCACTTCCCCACTTCCCACTCTGCCATAACTACTCCTACATACTTTGTGCTTTTTGTCAAAAAAACTTTTTCTTTGCAATAAAACTACACAAAAAAAAGATCATCGTTGTGGGTGAAATTGACTGATTTACCTGTCTTAATTGGGATTACCTTGTAGGTGTGGCAAGGGTTTCAACCATTGCTGTCCAAAAAAGCCAAGAGTAGCCCATTGTGAAATTCAGTAAAATCGCTGTAACCATCATAACATCGTTGTTAAATAAAAATCTTTCTCAATTAATTCTTAAGAATTTGTAAATATTGCGGAATGTTAATTTAAATATTCTCAAGCTTTTGGAGTCAATAAATAATTTTTGCTTATCTTTGTCGAACATTGGGTGAGAAGTCAGTATTCAGGAGATAGGGTGATAGGGTGATAGGGTGTTGGGGTGTTAGGGTTTTAGTGGAAATTCCCCCACTTCCCCACTTCCCCACTTCCCCACTTCCCCAATGGCCAATCAAGGTTGGATTTATCGAGATAAAATTAGCAAAAATCAGGCAGGATTAAGCTTATTAGCCTACTATACGGGCAAATATTGCCATTCTAGCCCAGAAGAATGGCTCGATCGCATTTTATCGGCAGCAATTCTAGTCAACGGTCGTCCCGCTTGCCCCGATACAGTTTTGGAAATCGGGCAGCAATTGACCTATCAGCGCCCGCCGTGGACAGAACCGGATGTACCGCTCTTTTTTGAGGTACTCTACGAGGATGCCGAGGTGTTAGTGGTGGCGAAACCTTCGGGATTACCCGTGTTAGCGGGGGGTGGATTTCTCGAACATACTCTCATCCATCTGGTACATCAGCATTATGCCGAGGTCACTCCCTATCCAATTCATCGTCTTGGTCGCGGCACTTCGGGCATAGTCTTAATGGCGAAATCAAAGCCCGCTAGAGCTAAATTGAGTCAACAGATGCGGGAGGGGAAAATTACTAAAATATATCGAGCTTTAGTTGGTCAGGGCGACATACCAGATAATTTTACTATTAATCAAGCGATCGGGAAAATCGCCCATCCCATTTTAGGCCATGTTTACGGTGCGCTCACAGATGGGTTATCGGCCCGCAGTGATGGTCGAGTCTTAAAAAAACATCCCGATAGTACCCTATTAGAAGTAAGAATTTTTACGGGCAGATCCCATCAAATTCGCATTCATCTGGCCTTTTTTGGCTATCCTTTAATCGGTGATCCATTGTATGGTCTGGGGGGATTACCGCGACCGGATGCAGTACCGGGAGATTGTGGTTATTATCTCCATGCCAATCAAATCGTTTTTAATCATCCCAGTACAGGCAGAACAATCCCTATTTCCTGTCAGCCGCCACCAGAATTAGTAGATAGGGCTGGCTGAATAAATCTAAAAACCTTGTTGGGTAAGACTTTTAGACTTTTTGGAAACCAAAAAGTGCCAGATCCCGGAGTGATCGGGTGGAAAATTCAGGTACTTTTTCCCTGACCCCACACCCCACACCCTACACCCCACACCCTACACCCCACACCCTGCCCCCAGGAAAAACTTTTTGCCGCAGACCCTATTGAAAACCCCCCAAGCCCGATCGCCAGCGATCACTAAAAGACCACTTCGGTAATCACACCCTCAATCGCCCCAAAGCGAGAGCGAGAACCTAAGACAATTCGATACAATATTGTCAACAAGCATTAAGCGATTTAAACTATCGATCGAAGGTAAAAGTCCCGAAGTTATCGAAATCTAGGGGGAGACAAAAACAAGCATGGGTAGAGTAGTAGGCATTGATCTAGGGACAACTAACTCCGTCGTCGCCGTGATGGAAGGCGGAAAGCCGGTGGTCATCGCCAACTCGGAGGGCATGAGAACCACCCCTTCTGTGGTCGGTTTTAATAAAGATGGGGAGTTAGTGGTCGGTCAAATGGCCCGGCGACAAGGGGTACTCAATCCCCAAAACACCTACTATGGAGTCAAACGCTACATCGGTCGTCGCTACTCGGAATTAAACCCCGAATCGAAGCGCGTCCCCTACACCATCCGCCGGGATGAGATGGGCAATATCAAGATTAAATGCCCCCGTCTGCAAAAAGAATTCGCCCCCGAAGAAATTTCCGCCCTAGTTTTACGCCGATTAGCCGAAGAAGCCAGCCGTTATCTAGGGGAAGAAGTCACCGGGGCCGTCATCACCGTCCCCGCCTATTTTAACGACTCCCAACGTCAAGCCACCCGGGATGCGGGCCGAATTGCGGGGTTAGAAGTGATGAGGATTCTCAACGAACCCACCGCCGCTGCCCTAGCCTACGGTCTCGATGAACAGGAAAGCAAGAAAATCCTCGTTTTTGACCTGGGGGGCGGTACTTTTGATGTTTCTATCCTGGAAGTGGGTGACGGCGTTTTTGAGGTGAAAGCCACCAGTGGCGACACCCAATTAGGCGGTAATGATTTCGATAAAAGAATCGTCGATTGGTTAGCCAATCAATTTTTGGAACAGGAAGGCGTGGAGCTGCGCCAAGACCGGCAAGCACTACAAAGACTCACAGAAGCGGCAGAAAAAGCCAAAATTGAACTATCTGGGGTCAGCGTCACCGATATTAATCTACCCTTTATCATCGCCACGGAAGACGGACCCAAACACATCGAAACTCGCCTGAGTCGGGCCCAATTTGAGGAATTATGCGGCGATTTAATCAGTCGTCTCCGTCGTCCTCTCAAACGGGCCCTTTCCGATGCCGGTTTGTCCCCCGTCCAACTAGACGAAGTGGTACTGGTGGGCGGCGGCACGCGGATGCCGGTGGTGAAGGATTTGGTGCGGAGTTTTATCGATAGGGAACCCAATCAAAATGTTAACCCTGATGAGGTTGTAGCGGTCGGGGCGGCTATTCAAGCGGGAATTTTGGGCGGCGAGGTCAAAGACGTGCTGCTCCTCGATGTGACCCCTTTATCCTTGGGTTTAGAAACCATCGGCGGTGTGATGAAAAAGTTAATCCCCCGCAATACCACTATTCCCGTCCGCAGAGCTGACCTTTTTTCCACTTCCGAAAATAATCAAACTGTGGTGGAAATCCACGTTTTGCAGGGGGAAAGGGAAATGGCCAGCGATAATAAATCCCTGGGACGTTTTAAATTAACCGGTATCCCCCCCGCGCCCCGGGGTATTCCCCAAGTGCAGGTGTCCCTCGATATCGATGCTAACGGTATTCTACAAGTCACCGCTAGGGATAAAATGACCGGACGGGAGCAAAGTGTCACCATTCAAGGCGCTTCTACCCTCAGCGAAGGGGAAATTAACCGCATGATCGGTGATGCTGCCCGATTTGCCGAAGCAGATCGTACCCGTCGCGAAAAGGTCGATAAACGCAATCGCGCCCGCTCTCTGGTGGATCAAGCCCAACGACGCTTAAAAGATGTTACTCTCGATTTTGGTAATGAGTTTACCCGTTCCTATCGTCGTCAAATTGAGTCTTTGAGTACGGAAATTATCGACGCTTTGGAGAAAAATGATGACCGTCGCATCGATCGCGCCCAGGCGGATCTACAGGATGTTATCTATGAATTAAATCGCGAGGTACGGCTACAATACGACGAGGAAGATGAGGGCTTTTTTAGCGCTATTCGCAAGACTTTTACCGGGGATAAAGAAGATGATCTTCCCTCCGAACCGCGCCGCGATCGTTATCGCCAGGATTATCGTCCCAGTACACCGGGTTATCAAAGTGATTATCGACCCAATTATTCGGCTAATCAAGATAGTTATCGCCCCCGCAATCAGGACAATTACTACAATGGCCGCGATAGCGATTGGCAAAGTCCCCCCCCTTCGGAGGAAAAAAGTTATAACAATAGTAAAAGTAACCGCAGCGGCGGCAATCGTTCCCGCAATATTCCCCCCCAAAATAACTGGGATGATGACGATGATGATTGGTTTTAATCAGTGATCAGTAAACAGTGATCAGTAAACAGTAAACAGTAAACAGTAATCAGTAAACAGTAATCAGTAAAAAGACAGTGGGAAACTACTATTTAATACTGCTCGCTTAATACATACTGCTCACTTAAAACTCAAATCTGATAACTGATAACTGATAACCGATAACTGATAACTGATAACTGATAACTGATAACCGATAACTGATAACTGATAACTGAATATATGCCACAATTAGTTAATTATTATGATGTTTTAGGAGTATCTCGCACGGCTACTGGTGACGAGATAAAAAAGGCTTTTCGACGACTGGCGCGTCAATATCATCCTGATGTTAATCCGGGGGATAAATCGGCCGAAGAAAAGTTTAAAGATATTAATGAAGCTTATGATGTTCTCTCCGATGAAGAAAAACGGGTTGAGTATAATCGTTCCTTGACGGGGATTAAGCGCCGTGGGATACGTCCGGGGGAAAAAGCCAATAGTAACGGTAATGGAAAAATCCCCCGTACAGAACAGGATTTATGGAAGTTTAGAGATTTTAATAACCTTAATACTAAGCGCGCTAAAATTGCCTCCTCTCCCCGTTTAACTCGTCGAGATGTGGAAGCAAAATTAACTTTACCTTTAGAGAAAGCCTATCAAGGTGGCAGACAAAGAATTCGTCTGGAAGATGGTAGATCAATAGAGGTTGATATGCCGGCAGCTATGATCGATGGGCAGAAAATTCGTCTCAAAGGTCAGGGTATTGAAGGGGGTGATTTATATTTAAAAATAACTATCGCTAGGCATCCTTTTTTTAGGATTCAAGGTTCTGATATTGTCTGTCAAGTACCGATTACTCCTAGCGAGGCAATTGTGGGCGGTTTTGTGGAAATTCCTACCATTGACGGGTTAGTTAAAATGATGATTCCTAAGGGATTAAAAAGTGGTCAAAGATTACGTTTGGCTAACAAAGGTTATCCCACTTCCCAAGGAGAAAGGGGCGATCAATTAGTGGAAATTATATTAGTTAATCCTCCCAATCCTAGCCCTGAAGAATTAGAACTTTATCAAAAAATACGGGCGATTGAAACTTTTAACCCTCGTCAAGGTTTATAAAGATTATGCTAGGTGGGTTACGGCAAATTGGAAATTTTTTGTCAAAAACATAACTTGTTCTTGCCTAACCCACCCTACACCTAACCCTTAATTCCTGTCTTTTTATGATCAATATAATTGATACAATTAAACCTTTTTATCCTCTAGCTTTCAAGGCTATTCGGGGCAATTTAGAGGGAACACAAAAACAATTATTAAATACTCTGCAAAAAATTGATCGCTCGCGAGGGGGATTTTGGGGACAATGGTTAATCTCACAATTATCAGAATCCCTCAGTTTTAGCGATTCTCGCCTATCTCAAAGCCTCTGGGGGTTAAATTTCCCCAATCCCGTCGGATTGGCGGCAGGATTCGATAAAGACGGTTTAGGGGCAGGACTTTGGCATAGTTTCGGCTTTGGTTTTGCCGAGGTGGGTGCTGTCACCCTAGAAGGGCAACCGGGCAACCCAAAACCGAGATTATTCCGTTTACCGGAAGATTTGGCCGGATTAAACCGTATGGGGGCAAATAACCTGGGTGCGCCGGTTCTAGCGGCAACCCTCCAACAATCTTGGCAACGACAACCCCGACAGATTCCCATCGGCATTAACCTCTGTAAATCGAAAAATACGCCCCTAGAAAAGGCCCCGGAGGACTATTTAGGTAGTTTTCGCTATTTATTCCCCCATGCCGATTATTTTGTCGTTAATGTTAGTTCTCCCAATACTCCCGGTTTGCGTTCCCTGCAAAGTGGTGAACAACTCGATAAAATCCTCGACATTTTACAAACAGAAAATCAAGGCAGAAAACCCCTATTAGTGAAAATTTCTCCCGATTTAGAATGGGAAGATATCATAACAATTATTGACTTAGCTTTCTCCTATCAATTAGCTGGAATTGTCGCTACTAATACCACCACTAAACGCACGGGATTAAAAACCACAATTCTGCCCGAAACCGGTAAACCAATCACTGAAGAAGCAGGGGGAATTAGTGGGCAACCTTTGCGGGAACGTTCCACGGAAGTGATCCGTTTTATCTATCGGCAAACCCAAGGCAATTTACCAATAATTGGAGTGGGAGGCATTTTTTCTCTCGATGATGCTTGGGAAAAAATTACCGCCGGTGCGAGTTTATTACAGATTTATACCGGTTGGTTATACCGAGGACCCTGGCTAGTATCAAATATTTTACAAGGATTAACAGAAAAATTAGAGGCTAATGGGTTGACTAATATTAATCAAGCGGTGGGTTGGCAAGCTAACCAAGAATGAGCCAATTTTCTCTGGTAATTAGCAATAATTTCGGAAAAATTAGCTGAAATGTTGTCTGTCACCTTTGGGTATAAGATAAGATAATTAGGATAACTACAATAGGACTAATCTAGAGACTACAACCGCAGACAAATCGATCGCCAAGTATGGAACTTCTTAACCAAACCACAATTCTATGTCAAAAAAATCATTTTTACCCGGTTGTTTAGTCGTCTTAGGACTAACAGCAGTAACCGCAGGAGGTGTCTATTTTTATCTGCGGGGACAACTACCTTGGCAAAGATTCACCCCCTTAGAATCGGCAAAAGTTATCCCAGAAACTGCCTTCGCTAGTAGTTTTGTCTCCACGGATGCAAAAGCTTGGTCAGTGTTAGCTAAATATGGTACACCAGAATCGCGAACTGCGGTTAGTCAGGGACTAGAAGAATTACAAAAAAATATCTTCACCGATAAGATTGATTATCAACGGGATATCGAACCTTGGATCGGTAGTATTAGCTTTGCTTTCCTTCCCGCAACTACCCCCGGACAATCGAAATTATTAACGGTTATCGGTATCAAAGATAAAATTAAAGCATCGGAATTCCAGAAAAAACTAGGACAACAAGTTAATCGCAAAACTAGCACCAGTGACTACAAAGGTGTTAAAATTACTGCTATAGATTGGCAGGATAACACCACCATTTATACTGCTGTTACGGGCGATTTTTTGTTGATATCCTACGATAAAAAGGTGTTAGAAGCGGCGATCGATACCTACCGAGGACAGCCATCTTTTAGCAGTAAACCGGAAGTGAGAAAACTGCTTTCCCAATCCCTCAACCTCCCCAATACCCTAGCGACAATTTATATCGATGATTATGCCGCAATCTTGGGACCAGATGCTAATTTATCTCCCCAAAGTCGGCAAGAATTAGCAAAAATTCAAGATATTGTCGCGGGAGTGGGTGTCACCGATACGGGATTACAGTTACAAATGGTGGCTAAACTTGCCCCTGAAACTATTTCTACCCTACCTTCCCCTAGCAGAAATCAAGTTTTAAATTATTTACCCGGAGATACCATCGCACTTTGGAGTGGTAATAATCTTAAACAGGGATGGGAAGAAGCAGAAAAACAGTCCCAAACTAACCCAGAATTACAAGTTTTTCTGCGTCAGATCCGTGAGAATTTTCAGATGGCAACCCTTGACGCGGATAAAGAAGTTTTCAACTGGATGGATCGAGAATTTGCCTTTGGAATTATCCCCAACCAGCAAGCAGTGGGAGGGTTAGGTTTTGGGGGAATGATGATCTGGCAAACCGGCGATCAGAAAGCGGCAAAAACTACCCTCGATAAGTTAAATGAATTGGTGAAAACTGTTCCCTTTATCACCATAAAAAACAGTCAAATTTCTGGCCAAGATGTGACTGAATGGAAAGCGGAAGAACAAGCTATTTTAACCTATGCTTGGTCTAATAATGATACCCTAAAAATGACCGTCGGAATTCCCTATCAACCCCAACCGAATCAACCGATTAGCAAAAGTGAGAATTTCCAAGCATCGATCGCAAATTTGCCTAAAAATAATCTCGGTTATTTCTTCATCGATGTGGAGCAAATTATTGCTAAAGCAGGGGGAATTAATAATCTTCCAGCCACGGAATTAACCCCAGAAGCAAAGGCCTTTTTAGAATCGGTACGCGGGATCGGAATTACTGCCACTATGCCTGATAAAACCACCAGTAAAATTGATGTTTTATTTTCCCTGAAACAAACTCCCTAAAAAGTAACCGACTAGATAAAGCGATCCACAGAGAATTATCCGACTATCGACAGATTCTTGGATGGCTTTTTTTAGTCCTAAAAATACATCGGAACAAGTCTCTAGGTGAGATAATTCTGGACAAATTGAAGCCGCTAATTCCGCTAAGGTTTCAGGATTGGCACTGCTATGATCCGGGACAGGAACTAAATATAAACTATCGCCTTTTCTTAATAAAGCTTGGAATATTTCTCGATGATCTTTAGTCGATAAAATTCCCATCACCCAGATAATTTTTGGAGCCTTTAAACTATCTACATACTGCCTTAAACCAATGGCAGCAGCAGGATTATGAGCGCCATCTATTAAAATTTCTCGCTGACACCAATTAACGGTTTGTAAACGTCCTAACCAGCGAGTTTTTGCCATTCCTTCTTGCACGACTTCATCGCTAATTTGCCAACCTTGCTGACGCAAAATATTAACAACAGCGATCGCTATAGCCGAATTAGTTAATTGAAAATCTCCTGCTAAGGATAAAGGGTATTCTAAACCTTGATATTTAGCCCGATTATCGGCAATTTTTTCGGCAGCTTCTACCCATACCGTCGGACAATTTAACAGCTTGATTCTCTCCCTAACTACCCCCTGCGCTGATTCTGGTAATTGTCCGATAACTGCGGGACAATTCGCTTTTAATATCCCCGCTTTCTCCCCGGCAATATCGGCAACCGTCGGCCCTAAATTTTGCCAATGTTCCCGACTAATAGAAGTGATGACAGTAACCAAAGGTTGAGCGCAAACATTAGTCGCATCTAATCTTCCTCCTAAACCCACTTCCATCACGGCAATATCCACCTTTTCCTGGGCAAAATACAGCCAAGCAGCGGCAGTAATTACCTCAAATTGAGTAGGACTTTCCTGCTGGGGATCGATAAGCGATTGTATATATTTAAGCAGGTTTTCTAAAGTGGCGGTTTCAATATTTTCGCCATTAATAGAGATTCTTTCTGTCCAAGCAATTAAATGGGGAGAAATATAACGTCCGACTTTGTAACCGGCGGTACTGAGAATAGAGGATAGATAGGCACAAACCGAACCTTTGCCATTAGTTCCCGTGACATGAATAATCGGAATTTTATCTTGGGGATTGCCTAAAATCTCCAGCAGATTTTTTATTCTTTCTAAACCGAGATTGACACCAAAACGCTGAAAAGGTTGCAGTAAAGAATCGATAGTCATGGTTGGCAAACTATAAATAGGGTTTGCGGCAAAAAGTTTATTGGTGGGGGTAGGGTGTGGGGTGTGGGGTGTGGGGTGTGGGGTTTTACCGATTTTCATCTGCTCAATTACCTAATTTTCAGGGAAAAAGTACCTGAATTTTCCCCCTGATCACTCCCAGACGAGGCACTTTTGGATTTCAAAAAGGTCTAAAAGTTTTATCCAACAAGGTTTTTAGATTTATTCAGCAGACCCTAAATAAAGGAATCCGGCTAGGATCGATACTCCTACCGGCACGGATGACCCTTTCTGTGGGTGGCAATGTCTAAAGTTTGACTAAAATGCTCGGTTCTTTTTGGATCGGTAAAACATCAAGAGAGTCAATATTAGCGCAGTATTTTAAATCTTCTTGACAGTGGAGACGCAAGAGCCGCTGACCGTGACTACAACTGTGGAACATTCCTAAAAGATCATTTTGCCATTGACGATAAAGAGCGATCGCGGCGATCACCTCATCATTCCCGATCGCCATTTGCCCCGATTGTTCTTGTAGCGCATCGGCGATCGCTCCAGCACAGGCCGTATCTTCCAGAGAATAACCCCCTTCCCAACCAGAGCCAACAATCCAGACGGTATCGGGCTGCCTATCCAATAAGTAATTAACCGCAGCTTGCCGATTGATCATGGCCGCAGTGATCACGATTGGGGATTCTTCCACTCTTTGCAGAGCGCGAGTGCCGTTAGTGGTACTGATAAACAGACGACGACCTTTCATTAAATCAGGGGTACAATCGAGGGGAGAATTGCCCAGATCGCAGCCTTCTACTTTCGCGCCACCTCTTTCTCCTGCTCGGAGACGTTTTTCCGGTTGCCAGGTATCACTCACCTGCATCAGGGTTTTCAGATCGCTAAAGGTTTGCACTGCTTCCGCACCGGCATTGAGGGCAGTGGCGATCGTGGTTGTCGCTCTTAAAACATCGATAACGACGGCGCAATCGGGTAGAGTATGGACGGGGGTAAGTTCGGGAGTATGATAAATGAAAACCTGCACGATTTATACCAAGTAAAAAGTAAAAGGGGAAATAAGCTCAACATACCGCCGCTCGGCGTCGCGCTGGCAGAAGAAAGACAAGGCCGATTTTATCACAAATGTCGGGGTGAAGACCGTTCGGCGGTTCGGCTGAGATCACCGTCGAAGTCTTCGCCGAACGTCCGAACGTCAAAATAGCCCTTAAAGTTTTGCCCGATAAGCATTTCACGACTCCATAAGCAAAAATTATCACACAAATGTCGAGAAGAGCCAATTACTCGTTCAAATGGGTCGATTTCGTAACTATTTTGATTGACTGGTATCACTTGAAATGCCCACGCGGATCACAAAATTGGCCAATTGTCAATAGGGTTTGAGATGCTCTCACCCTGTCGCTCGTCATGACTAAATGTTATAATTAACAATTATTATGCCTGCTAACTTCAAGATTCATGTCTGCTAAAGATCGTTTTCATGGTGCAGTGAGAAAAGGATTAGAAAAAGAGGGTTGGATCATTACAGATGACCCTTTAAGGATTGAAGTGGGTGATGTAGAAATGTATGTCGATTTAGGAGCAGAGCAACTGATAGCCGCAGAAAAAGACAATGAAAAGATAGCCGTTGAAATTAAAAGTTTTATCGGTAAATCCAGCATTTCAGAATTTCATACTGCCATTGGACAATTCTTTAATTATCGTGTTGCTTTAGAAGAAAAAGAACCTAAAAGACAGTTATATTTAGCTGTTCCCTTAGATATTTATTATAGTTTTTTTGAATTGCGATTTATTCAAACTGTCGTTAAAAGATTTCAAATTTACCTGATTATTTATGATCCGATTGGGGAGGTAATTGTCGAATGGAAAAATTAGCACAATATCGTCACTATGTCAAGCAAGTCATTACTGAATATTCTCAGATAGGTTCATCTAAAGATCCGATTGAACAACAATTGATTTTTGATACTGTTGGCGATCACTATCAATTGATGTATGTTGGCTGGAAAAATAGACGAAGATATCATGGTTGTGTTTTGCATCTCGATATTAAAAAGGGTAAAATCTGGATACAACATGATGGCACTGAGGTGGGAATTGCCAATGAATTAGTTAATTTAGGTGTTCCTAAAGAAGATATTGTTTTAGCCTTTCATGAACCCCTAGTCAGAGAATATACAGGGTTTGCGGTGGGTTAATCTTAATCCGAGAAAAGCGCCAAATTCGCCTAACCTAATCATAGGTTAGGCGACAAACAAGATCAGCAAGAGATTTCGATTTTTTTACCTTGCTGATCTCTGTATTTCTTTGTTAACAAAACTTAACAATTATCGGCAAAATTTCGCTTGCTTTTGTCGGGAGATTTTGGGATAATATTTTTAAAAGATTTTATTCATAATGGGAATCTTTGCACCTGAAAAATTTTTGCACAGATTCCCATTATAAGAAAAGCATAGCGCAAGTCGCCGGCAAAGTCAAGTCCTTTCCCATTAATTATGGGTTGGCTGAAAAAGTAGGGGCGATCGCCGGTTAAGATACAAGGTTTTTGAGCCACCAGCTTGAAAATCTTGCAGCTGCTTGGTCAAACAGGCCGCCAAACCCCTTATCTCGTCTATATTTCACATTTATTCAGCCAACCCCACCTAAATCTCTGCTGAAGGTGGAGATCAAAGGCTGTTTTAAACTAATACTTTACTGCGATCGTTAGAAGTATCCCCAAAAATTGCCCCTCGTCGAATCAAATCCTGTTTTTGTTCGGGGGTGATCCCCGTTGCATCGATGAAGATAGCGTTTTCAACTTTCGCCCCACTCAGGTTAGCCCCACTCAGGTCAGCCTTACTCAGGTCAGCCTTACTCAGGTTAGCCCCACTCAGGTTAGCCCCACTCAGGTTAGCCCCACTCAGGTTAGCCCCCCACAGAATAGCCCCTCTCAGGTTAGCCTTACTCAGGATAGCACCAATCAGGTTAGCCCCACTCATGAAAGCCCAACTCAGGTTAGCCTTACTCAGGTTAGCCCTTCTCAGGTTAGCCCCGCTCAGTTTAGCCTTACTCAGTTTAGCCCAACTCAGGTTAGCCTTACTCAGGTTAGCCTTATTCAGGTTAGCCCCGCTCAGTTTAGCCCCACTCAGGTCAGCCTCAATCAGGTCAGCCCTTCTCAAGAAAGCCCAACTCAGGTCAGCCTCAATCAGGTCAGCCCAACTCAGGAAAGCCCAACTCAGGTTAGCCCTTCTCAGGTTAGCCCCACTCAGGTCAGCCCCACTTAGAATAGCCCCACTCAGAATAGCCCCACTCAAATCAACTTTATATAGAGTTTTCTTATCGATTGTTCCCTCTCGAATTGCCTTAATTAATTCGGCTTTTTCAATAACTTTTGCATCTGTAGTGAACTCTGCTTTTTTGACGATAATTTCGGGTATATCGTCTGATTTAAGTTCATTGAGAAGGGCTTGCAATTCCCCCGATTGATGTAAATCTGCTAGGTGCTTTAAGCCCTCTTCTGAACCTTCTAAAAATAGCCGAATACTGCCTTTAAGTTTCATAATAGGCTTGATCGTGTTGTCTCTGGCAGTTTCTTGAAGAAAGCTGATAATTTTATCAATTTTCTCTGGTGTCAGGTCGTCTATCCCTACCTCCATAACTAATTCAAGAACTTTATTTGATTGCTGAGGTTGCGGTTTATTGTTATGATCAAATATCTGAGAATTATCTCTATACCTTGCCAAAGCAGTAATCAGATTAGTCTTTCCAATCTTTTCACCTGTTTGCTCTGACAATATTTTAAATAAACTAGAAGCCGCATTCTTGATTGACTGTTCTTCTGTCCTAATTTCAATTTCTTTTGCTAGATCACGATATGTTTTATTCTCAAAAATACCTTTTAATATTTTTGTCTCCACGTCCGTTAATCGCTTTTTTGTATGCTTTTTTTTCAGATCATTAACCAGCATTTCTAATTCAGTCCATGAAATGGTTTTAGTTTCAGTCATTTTTAGTTCATTTATCATCATTGTTTAAGGGTTGCAGGACTTAAGATTACTTTTCAGTACCCTGTCAGGTTACTTGAGAGTACCTAAAAAAAGTACCATTTTCATGACTTTTGAGTAACGACAAATAATCAGAATTTTTTTAATCTAAAGATAGTTCACCTCCTAAGTAAAAGGATTGATGATTATGTATAAATATTGGTTAAAGTACAGAGAAGACGTTGTTAGTCTTGCCAAAATTATCAGCACCATATTTGCGATCGCATCATTTTTAGGCTTCTCTTTTCCAGAGAAATTTCAACCCACTCCCTGCCAACCGACGGCAATTGTTGAAACCACGGAAGTTAGCACTAACAATTAGTCAAAGCGCAAAATTCGCCTAACCTAATCATAAGGTTAAGCGACAAACAGGATCAGCAAGAGACTTCGATTTTTTTACCTTGCTGATCTCTGTATTTCTTGGTTAACAAAACTTAACAATTATCGGCAAAATTTTGCTTGCTTTTGTCGGCAGATTTTGCGATAATATTTTTAAAAGATTTTATTCATAATGAAAATCTTTGCGTCTAAAAAAAAATTGCACAGATTCCCATTATAAGAGAAGCATAGCGCAAGTCGCCGGCAAAGTCAAGTCCTTTCCCATTACTTATGGGTGGGAATTTCCCGGAATCAAAAAAGGAGGTTAGTGGGGGCCAGGTGTTGGGGAGATTTTGCTGTGTTCGGTGAACAGTTATCAGGTAGAACCGGGGAACCAGATACAAAACTTAACAATTATCGGCAAAATTTTGCTTGCTTTTATCGGGAGATTTTGCGATAATATTTTTAAAAGATTTTATTCATAATGGGAATCTTTGCGTCTAAAAAATTTTTGCACAGATTCCCATTATAAGAGAAGCATAGCGCAAGTCGTCGGCAAAGTCAAGTCCTTTCCCATTAATTATGGGTGGGAATTTCCCGGAATCAAAAAAGGGGGTTAGTGGGGAGTCAGACCAAATATAGGTTACACTTCAACTTTAAATGAGAAACGCTGTCATTCTTTGTAGGGAATATGACTAGACAAACCGCTAATCTCGGACAAACAGGAATTGCCGTCAGTGCCTTGGGAATTGGGACTTGGGCATGGGGAGATAAACTATTCTGGAACTATGGCAAGGAATACGGAGCTAGTCAGGTAGAGGAGGCCTTTAAAGCGGCAGTAGAAGCAGGAATCACCTTTTTTGACACTGCCGAAGTCTATGGACTGGGGGAATCGGAACGACTCTTAGGAAAATTTACCCAACAGACCGATATTCCCATCGATATTGCCAGCAAATTTGCCCCCGTACCGTGGCGATTGGGGGCGAATGCGGTTCATAATGCCATTACCGAGAGCTTAAACCGTCTAAAAACCGATAAAATTGCCCTTTACCAAGTACATTGGCCCTTCACCTTCCTAATTAGCCAAGAAACCCTAATGAATGCCCTAGGGGAAGAAGTAAAACGCGGCCGCATTGGTGCAGTGGGTGTAAGTAATTATTCCGCCGAGCAAATGCGTCAAGCAAGCCAGATTTTGGCGAAAAAAGAGGTTCCCTTAGCGGTCAATCAGGTGCAGTATTCGCTTTTGTATCGCAAAATAGAAACTAAGGCAATTTTAGCCACGGCCAAGGAATTAGGTGTCACCATCCTCGCCTACAGCCCCCTCGCTCAAGGACTACTGACGGGTAAATATAGCCCAGAAAGCCAGAATTTGCCCGATGGAGCCAGAAAAGTTGACTCGCGGTTCAAAAAAGAAGGTTTGGAGAAAATAGCCCCAATTTTAAGGGTAATGCAAGAATTGGGCGCAAAATACCAAAAAACCCCCGCACAAGTCGCCCTCAATTGGTTAATCGCCCAAGGGGATGTAATTCCCATTCCGGGGGCAAAAACTGCGGCCCAAGCGAGGGAAAATGCCGGGGCCTTAGGATGGAGTTTAGAAGCGCAAGAGGTGACGCAATTAGAACAGATGAGCCGGCCTTGGCTGTAAAAATCAAAACTTTTGATTTTTGATCACCATTCTGGAAAAAGTCTCTAACTTTTTGGTGATCAAGATTAAAACAGGCTACAATCTTTGCATACTGCTGTACTACTTAAGAAAACTGGGGAGAAAATTAATGGCGACAATGACAAATAATTCCGATCGAGATAAAGCCTTGGGTTTAGTCTTAACTCAAATCGAGCGCAACTTTGGCAAAGGTTCGATTATGCGTTTGGGAGACGCCACCCGGATGCGGGTGGAAACCGTGCCTAGTGGTGCTTTAACCCTAGATATGGCTTTGGGTGGCGGTTTACCGAAAGGCCGTATCGTCGAAATTTACGGGCCAGAAAGTTCTGGAAAAACCACCTTAGCCCTCCATGCGATCGCAGAAGTGCAGAAAGCTGGGGGAGTGGCGGCCTTTGTCGATGCGGAACACGCTTTAGATCCCACCTATTCGGAAGATTTAGGGGTAGATATCAATAATTTACTGGTGGCACAACCGGATACGGGGGAGGCTGCCTTAGAAATAGTTGACCAGTTAGTGCGTTCTTCGGCCGTGGATATCGTTGTCATCGACTCGGTGGCCGCTTTAGTGCCGCGGGCGGAAATTGAGGGGGAAATGGGGGATAATCAGGTGGGTTTGCAGGCCCGTTTGATGAGTAAAGCCCTGCGAAAAATTGCCGGTAATATTGGTAAATCGGGTTGTGTGGTGATTTTCCTCAACCAACTGCGGCAAAAAATCGGTGTCACCTACGGCAATCCTGAAGTGACCACCGGAGGAACGGCCTTAAAATTTTATGCCTCGGTACGTTTAGATATCCGTCGCATTCAAACTTTGAAAAAAGGCACGGAAGGGGAATACGGAATTCGGGCTAAAGTTAAGGTAGCTAAAAATAAAGTCGCGCCTCCTTTCCGGATTGCTGAATTTGATATTATCTTCGGTAAAGGCATTTCCCAAGTGGGTTGTATGCTCGATATCGCCGAACAAACTAACGTAGTTACTCGTAAAGGGGCATGGTATAGCTATAATGGCGAAAATATTGCCCAGGGTCGCGATAATGCCGTTAAATATCTCGAAGAAAAGCCAGAAGTAGCGGCGGAAATTGAGAAGTTATTGCGGGATAAATTAGACATGGGTTCGGTTCCTTTCCCCACGGAACCGGCCGACGAGGACGATGAGGACGATCTGGAACCAGAAATCTAAAAGAAGAGGGTTTTAGGTCTTGGTTATCCCCCTATTTTGGGGGATTTTTTAGCTTCAGAATCGATAGATTTAGCGGCTTCTAACCATGATTGTAAACCTTTTTTAGTCGGTGTTCCTTTAGTGGTAAAAGTCCATAGATCTCGTTTATGTTGGGGTCCGTAGCTGATATGAATCGGGCGATTAATTCCGTAAAAATAGAGAGAATCAAAGGGTAATTTTTGGGTTAAAATCCAATCTATCAGGCGATCGCTAGTTAAATCGATAATCCGAAAATCACAGGCTGCCCCCAATCGCTGACAATAATATTGACCTTTTTGATTAATTTCGTGGGCGCAATGTTGATCACGACTGGGATCGATTCTACCGTTTTTTAAGCCGGTGATCGGGTCTTTTTTTTGGAGAAATTTTCTCAGATCATTGGAACAAAATCCATAGGTTAATTGGAATCTTTCTCGACCAAAGTTATCAATAATTGGATCGATAATAAAGTGAGCGAGATTTTGCCAAGCGGTTATCGTTGCGGGATTTTTTGGGTAGGGATCGATTTGCGCTGCGTACTTTTGATAGGTTTGGGAACAGGTAGATAATTCTTCTAGGGTTAAATATTTACCAATTAACATAATCAGTTATCAGTTTTTAGCTAGATCCTATCACCAGATTTAGCTATTTTGCCAAAGCTGCTTTTTTGCGACCATAATAAACAGCTATAAAAGCACTGACATACATCCATAAACTATAGACAATTGCGGGAATGGCTAGATCGGGATTCTTTAATAAACCGGCAGTGATGCCAATAGCTAAAGTGCCGCTTTGAATACCCACTTCAATCGCGATACAAATTCTTTGGGGAATAGTTAATTGAAATAAACGACCACTGAAAAAACCAATTAGGGAAGCAATCGTATTTAAAATGATCACTGCCAGGCCAGTTTGAGCGATAAATAAAGGTAAACGTTCCCATTCTCTCAGGATTAATAAGAAGATAATAACCGCTAGAAAAATTACGGCCAAACGATTAGTTATCGGTTCCAGACTTTTCGCCAGTAAAGGAAAGTAATGGCGGATAGTCATACCCATAACCAGGGGTAAAACTATAATCAAAAATATCTGCGCCATAGTGGAACCAATGGGTAGGGAGATGGCGGCACTTTCACCCATAAAATGCTGGAGAATGAAACTAGCTAAAAAAGGTATTGTGAAAATGGTGATGATGCTGCTAAAAGCGGTTAAAGTAACAGAAAGGGCCACATCTCCCTTAGCTAAATAGGTTAAAACATTGGAGGAAGGGCCGCTGGGGCAAATGGCGACAATCATTAAACCGACGGCAATTTCTGGCCGGAGAGGCAAAAGAGAAACAATAATAAAGCCGACGATCGGTAGAATAATAATTTGATTGACTAAACCGATCAGGACTGCTTTGGGATAACGGGTGATACGCTGAAAATCGGCGAGAATTAATGGTTCTTCGGTTTGTCTTATGCAACGTACAGGATTATAAGGAATGAAACTCTTATAGAGAAAGGCATTTGGCGATTTTTGTCAATTGTTTTCGATCTAGAGCGAACTAATCAATTAAATAACGAAGAGCCGAATTAATCCCAATCCCATGCCTAACATTAAAACGCCTAGGCCAACGGGTAAGAGGATATTAGTAAAAAAGTCGGCTTGCATGGGATAAAAGCGGAGAAGATGAGCTTATTTTCCCATAAATTGACTGGTTTATTCGTGTCCCTAGTTACCGATTTTGCTGACTAAAAAACCCCCGGTGTGCAGGGGAGGTTAAATTGTAGGAGAAATCCAACCTTGGCGATTTTAGTCCAGTTCCCCTTGCCGATCCGGGATGATATTCTAGTCATACTTCAGTTGCTTGGTGGCAACCATGGGATCACAGCTAGGGAACTGCTGATGCGACTGCCACTTTCGACACCACCAATGCCTAGGGAATGTTGCCGCAGGACTTCCATCAAAAATAACGAGGGCAAATTTTCCTTCTAAATCCCGCAGTCCTTGAATTCCTTTCTGTTGATAAATTGCTAGGGCGATCAAGGTGGTAGATTTTTGGTGAACGATAGGTGAGTTTTTGCGGTGTTTTCCCTTCTAGATCGAGGGACAGTTTTTTGTCATCTAAGTTGTGTGTAAACATAGCAACCCTCCAGATCTCTACAGTTCTATTGTACCTTTATCCCTGGTTCGAGTGGCGGGGACTGTAATAATGTGTATTGTTCGTCAGACAAGACTCAACCGTTGTTTGTTTTAAAGGTAGTCGCAAGTGTAAGCGGATTAATTTTCCTTAGCTTGTTGACCGATTCCCTCAGCACGATTACCGGTTTACTCTTTGCCTCTTTGTGCGATCGAGTTCGAGGATTTCTCTAGGGTAAAGTAATTGATAAAGTAGCTAATTTCCCCGATATCACTCTCTTTGATAATCCCGATGGATTGAACTTAATTAATTTAAGGAAAAAAGGGTTAAATCCTCTAGAATAATTATCCTTAGCATGGCTCATTTTTGAGTGAAAGACTGGCTCCCTTGCTGCCAGTGGAGAATAGGAAATCTATCAATAGTCATTAGTCATCGATTAGCTCTTTGTCCACTGGCAGATCGCATTGTTGTTCTCGAAAACGGTAAAATTAGCGAAGTAAGAACCCATGGGGAACTGATGAGCAAACGAGGACAATATCACCCTAATAGTTATCAATCTAAAAAACCCGGTTTGCAAGGGAGGTTAAATTGTGGGAGAAATCCAACCTTGGCGATTTTAGTCCAGTTTCCCTCTCTCGCTCCGGAGTGAGAGAATAGTCAAACTTAGTTTTTTTGTCCCGATCGAGAGTATTTTCTGAGATAGATCATTGCCGATCTGGGGATAAAAAACCGTAATTTCGCCCGATATAACCTTTTATTTGCCCCTATGACTGTCAAAATCGCTCTTAACCCCAATCAGATTCAAAATCTGGATCTATCATCTTTAGAGACTATTATTCAAGATTATCGGTCTCGATCAGCGATCGCCGAACTGGAACAAGCTCTACAATTAGAGATAGATTATCCTCGCGCGGAGGGTGATATGCGGGAATTATCGGAGATAGCGGAAGTTAGGCTGTGGTTTCTGCGTTTAGATGCGGTTTATCCCTGGTTAATCTTTATTCTTGACCCAAAACAGGGAGAAATCGCCCGTTATGCTGCTATGTTGGTCCCCCATCAATTCCATCGCGGGGAAGGAATTCAATATAACCCCGAAGCTTTAGAGATTTTTGTGATGCAAAAACTCTTTATTTTGTCTGATTGGCTGAAAAGTCAGCAAATTCCTGCTTTATCTCGCTTAAAATTTTTCGCTCAACAGTTTGGTTACGATATCGACGAGGAATTTCTCTCTAGTCTCTAAAAGCCTCCTGCGCTGACTAGATAAGGTATTTTTAATATATGGCAAGCTACTGTCTCGCCCAATTTAGCGCCACCAATACCCCTATCAGAGAATCATGGATACAAAATCCTTTAAACGCACCCTACAGCAATCGGATAACTATAACCGCAAGGGATTCGGTCACAAAGAGGAAGTAATGGATGCGATGACCAATGAGTATCAAAGCGACCTGATCCAAGAAATTCGTGAAAATAATTATCGTTTACAACGGGGGGACGTGACGATCTATCTCGCTCAAGCTTTTGGTTTTTGTTGGGGGGTAGAACGCGCTGTCGCCATGGCCTACGAAACTCGTCAACATTTTCCCCAGGAACGTCTCTGGATTACTAACGAAATTATTCACAATCCCTCGGTTAATCAGCGTCTGCGCTCCATGGCCGTGAGTTTTATTCCGGTGGAAAATGGCCAAAAAGACTTTAGTGTGGTGGAATCGGGGGATGTGGTGATTTTACCTGCTTTTGGGGCCAGTGTCTCGGAAATGCAAATACTTAACGATAAGGGTTGCATGATTGTGGACACCACTTGTCCCTGGGTTTCTAAGGTGTGGAATTCCGTAGAAAAACACAAAAAAAGCGACCACACTTCGATTATTCACGGGAAATATAATCACGAAGAAACGATCGCCACTAGCTCTTTTGCTGGCACTTATCTGATCGTTTTAAATTTGGATCAAGCTAATTATGTCGCTAATTATATTCTCCACGGTGGCGATAAAAATGAGTTCTTAGAGAAGTTTAAAAATGCCCATTCCCAGGGTTTCGATCCCGATCGCGATCTAGATTATATCGGTATTGCCAATCAAACCACGATGCTGAAAAGTGAAACGGAAGAAATTGGCAAACTCTTCGAGCATACTATGTTGAGAAAGTACGGACCGATCGATTTTAAAGATCATTTCATGAGTTTTAATACCATCTGTGATGCCACTCAAGAGCGTCAAGATGCCATGTTTGAACTGGTGAAAGAACCGCTTTCTTTAATGGTGGTAATTGGCGGTTATAATTCCTCTAATACCACTCACCTACAGGAAATAGCGATCGAGCGTGCCATTCCCTCCTATCATATCGATAGTGCCGAGCGCATTCTCCCCGGTAATCGCATCGAACATAAACCTTTAGGGGACGATTTAATTATCACTGATAACTGGTTAAATGAGGGAAAAATTGTCGTCGGAGTGACTTCTGGCGCTTCCACTCCTGATAAGGTGGTAGAAGAGGTAATCGAGAAAATTTTTGCGTTCAAATCTTCTTTAGTCCCCGGTTAAGTAGCCTAGGTGTTAGCCTTTGGCAACGGCTGCATCTCATAGCAAAAATAGGAGATGCAGCTGATATTTTTCTCAGTGGGATTGCTCAGAAACTAACTACCGCAATCTTGACATTGACGTTAGAACCGTTGGATTCTTCTCGTTGAGTGTATCTCATATTTGCAGAAATACCGACAATCAGCAATTATCAGCTTCTGAAGGCAAGAGGCAAAAGACAGAATCTGACAATTCTCCTACCTAAAAAGAAGGTTAGAAACTAGGCACATCAAAGCTTTTAGCTTAACCAATTAGGTCTTAGATTCGGTCGAGTGACTTTTAAATTATTACAGATATATCAGCAGCTGGGTGTAAGCATCCCACCGAAAAACTAATGCGCGAGGGGTTTGGGGACGGCGCTTGCGTCCCCAACGGGGGGTTTGGGGGGTAGAACCCCCCAAAAGCTTGGATTGAGTGATAAAATCGAAAGTAACGCCCGACTTTAGCCGAGAGTTTCCCCTTAAAAATCCCAACTTAGTAGATTTACAAAAATGAGATGCAGCCTTCTCGTTTCTGTCTGGAAGGAAGAGCCAATATTTTCCTAAAAACGGCGGGTTTTATCGATTCCGTAGATAATTCCCGTCACCACGGAAGAGAGAATTAATAACAAAATTAATCCTCCGGGTAAAAAAGATAATATTCCCATGCCGCGCAATATATAAACTAACACGGTCACTAATAGGAAACCGAAAAAAAGAGACTTTAAATAACTAGAGCGCATTTACTTAGATTAACAGTTCCTCTTGACTTAAGTTTAACTTTTCGACAATCATTGCTAGGATTTTTTCTTCCCTTTTTCCGTTACTGATAGATTCCAGTAACCGGCAATTGAGGATAATTTTTTCCCCGTTGGATAAGGTTAAAATAATCCGTCGGTAATTAGACCCCAAAAAGCCTTTGTACTCTTCTACTTTTGCCTCAACAATTCTCTCTAGAAGATAATCACTTTCACTTCTAAAAGTTAAATGTTGTCGCCTACGGGTTAGGGTAGCGGTACCCTGATTAAAGACATAACTCTCCCAATAGCTGACATCATAAAGTAATAACAGACCTGACAATAAGCATAACATACCCCAGAGATAATAGGGATAATTATGGTGGTGTTCTAGCAGTGCTGACAAGGTATCTAGGGGACTTTTGGCAATAATTTCCTGAGCTTGATATCTATTCACAAAACTCTCAAATCGAGTTTTAAAATCACTAGCTGACTGCACATCCCGAAAATTTTCGATGTAGAGATAGTTATTTCTCCCGACCAATAAAACCGTGTTATTAACAGTTTTTTTCTGCTCAACACTGATAAAAACTTCTTGATAGACAGCCGTAGCTTTAATGTGAGTTAAAGAAAAATGGCTCTTCGTTACTTGGTATAATTCGATCAGGGGGCATAAATCGACTAAATCCTTATCCGGCAAGAGACTTAATTGATTAGCTCGTTCTAGATCGAAAACAATTGGGAACAATCGAAGCAATGTCTTTCTATATAAGGGT